>JAZUBE010000112.1:0-5254 GCA_045638325.1 Eubacteriales bacterium | reverse complement strand
CTTATGGGATGCGTTGTAAACGGCCCCGCAGAGGCTCGTGAGGCGGATGTGGGAATCGCCGGCGGAGACGGATTCGGTGTGCTTATCAAAAAAGGTGAGGTTTTCGGTCGTGTTGAGGAATGTGATATAGTTCCCACTCTTGTGGCGGAAGTAAAAAAGATAATAGATGAGGTAGAATAAAGTGACTGAGAAATCAGAGGCTTTGCTGAAAAAACTTTCAAGGTACACGCCCTCCGACAAGGATATGCGATTCTTTGAAGCGGTTGAGGATTTTTCTATAAAAACTGACCGCGAAAGACGTATTCTTGAGCTGAGGGTGAAGCTTGCGAAGATACTCCCTAAGGCGTACATATACCGTATCGAAGATAAGATCCGCGAGGCGTACGAGCTTTCCTTTGTGTGGATATTCCCTGAATATCCGTCGGAGATGTTTACTCTTGACTATCTTCCCGAAATACTCACAGAAGGTAAGCGTGCAGGTTCTGTAATCAATGGATTTTTCTCTGATTATAAATCAGATATGAATAATGATGGCGAACTTGTTATCGCAATACCGTTTTCAAACGGTGGTATAAGCCTTCTTGAACTTGCAAGATCGGGAGAGGTTCTGTCGGGAATCATAAAAAGTGAATTCGGACTTGATATCCCTGTGAAGATAATTCAGAGCAGTGATTATGAGCTGAAAAGACTTGAGTATCAGAAAAGACAGGATGATTATATACGAGAGCAGGCAGAAGCCGCAAGACAGGCTGCGGAAATGGCGGCTCTTGCAGGAGATATGGCTCCGGCAGGACATCCGCCGATAGAGGATGATAATGCTGAGCCTGCGCTTCCGATGGTGGCTTCCATTTTTGAAGGCTTCGATACCATCATGCGTGAGAGCGACGGTACGGTTAAATCAGGTAATATGAAGTTCGATATATCGGGGGCTGAGCAGCTCTACGGTGAAGCATTCCGTATTGAGGATGCGGTTCCGCTGAGAACTCTTGACTCTCCGAGGAGAAACGTGATTACCATAGGTGAGATTTTTTCTGTTGATTCAAGAGATACCAAAAAGGGCGATAAAACAAATATCACTATTGGTATTACAGATAAAGATACATCTGTGTTAGTAAGGCTCATGCTTGAGATAGATGCAGCGAAGGAATTCCTTGATACGGTAGGAAAGGGTAAAGCTGTTGCCGTTAAGGGAAACCTTAAAACTGACACATTCTCAGGTGAATTGCAGCTTTCTCTGACAGCTATGCAGAAGATCAAGCGCATCCTCAGGCAGGATACCGCTGAGGAGAAGCGTGTGGAACTTCATATGCACACAAACCTCTCAGCAATGGACGCAACAGCACTTCCTGCGGATATTGTCAAAACGGCGGCGAGATTCGGACATCCTGCTGTGGCAGTTACAGATCATGGAAATCTTCAGGGATTTCCCACAGCTATGCTTGCCGCAGAAAAGCTTGATATAAAAGTGCTCTACGGACTTGAAGCATACTTTGTTGATGACACCGCCAAAGCGATATACGGACAGGCTTCAGGTGGGTTTCATGATACGGAGTTTATTGTATTCGATATAGAGACTACCGGTCTTTCAAACAGGTCTGATAAGATCACCGAGATCGGTGCTGTCCTTGTAAAGAACGGCGAGACTCTCGCTACATTCAACAGACTTGTTAATCCCGGAATACCGATTCCTGAAGAGATCGTTGAGCTTACCGGAATCAGTGATGATATGGTAAAGGATGCGCCTTCTATCGCAGAAGTTCTCCCCGAATTCTTCGAATTCGCAGGTGACAGACTTCTTATCGCTCATAATGCGGATTTCGATACGGGATTTATCCGTGTTGCCGCAGATGAACTCGGACTCCCGTTTAATAATTCTTATCTTGATACCGTAGCAATGTCAAGATTTGTAAACCCCGAGCTTAAAAGGCATAAGCTCAATCTCCTTGCGGATTATTTTGAGCTTGGTAATTTCAATCACCACAGAGCATCAGACGATGCTGAAATGCTTGCGGCGATCTTTTATAAGATGACCGAAAAGCTTATAGAAGAGGGTGTTTTTGATCTTGAAGGAATGCTCGGTGTTATGTCTGAGAAGACTGATGTTCTGAGACTTCCCACATATCATCAGATTATTCTCGTAAAAAATGCTACAGGACTCAAAAACCTCTATAAGCTGGTATCGGATTCGTACCTGAAATATTACCGTAAGAATCCGAGAATTCCCAAGACAAAGCTTATGGAGTACAGAGAGGGTCTTATTATTGGTTCAGCCTGTGAAGCAGGTGAGCTGTTTCAGGCTATTCTTAAAAACCGTCCGGAAGCGGAGATCGAGAGTATCGTTGATTTTTATGATTATCTGGAAATTCAGCCTCTCTCTAACAATAGATTTATGGTCGAAAAGGGAGAGGTCGCAGATGATGAAGGACTACGCGATCTCAACCGCCGAATAGTTGCACTGGGAGAAAAGTATAACAAGCCTGTCGTTGCGACCTGCGATGCCCATTATATAGATGACGAGGACGGAATATACAGACGTATACTTCTGGCGGGAATGAAATTTGCCGATGCAGACAGGGATTCTCACCTTTATTTCCGTACCACAGATGAGATGCTTGAAGAATTTTCTTATCTCGGTGAGGACGTATGCCGTCAGGTGGTAATAGAAAATCCCCGGAAGATCGCTGATATGATCGAGAAGATACGTCCTATTCCTGAGGGATTCTTCCCACCGCATATTGAAGGTGCAGACGATCAGCTTCGTGATAACTGTAATAATCTTGCACGTGAACTGTACGGTGATCCTCTGCCGGTGCAGGTGTCAAGCAGACTTGACAGGGAACTGACAGCGATAATCAAAAACGGTTTCTCGATCATGTATATTATCGCGAGAAAGCTCGTTGAGAACAGTGAATCCAAAGGATATCAGGTGGGTTCCAGAGGCTCTGTAGGATCATCCTTTGCCGCAACAATGGCGGGAATCACAAAGGTTAATCCTCTGCCACCCCATTACAGATGCCCGAATTGCCGACGCAGTGAATTCATTGAAGACGGCTCGGTTGGTTCGGGATTTGACCTTCCTCCGAAAGCGTGTCCTGACTGCGGTACCGAAATGGAGAGAAACGGTCACGATATCCCATTTGAGACATTCCTGGGATTCTATGGAGATAAGACGCCTGATATCGATCTTAACTTCTCAGGTGATGTTCAGGGTGAGGCTCATAAATTTACAGAGGTGCTTTTCGGAGAAGGAAAGGCGTTCAAAGCAGGTACCATTGGTACGCTTGCAGATAAAACCGCATTCGGCTACGTTGCGAAATATCTTGAAGGAAAGGGAATATCTGTAAACCGTGCTGAGGTAGAAAGACTTATCGGCGGTGTTGCGGGTACAAAGCGTACCACAGGTCAGCATCCCGGCGGAATTATCGTTGTACCGCAAGAGTTCGATATTACCGATTTCGCTCCTGTTCAGCATCCCGCAGATGATCCCGATTCGGATATTATAACGACTCACTTTGAGTTCAAATATCTCCACGATACGCTTCTGAAGCTTGATATTCTCGGCCATGATATTCCGACAAAATACAAGCGTCTTGAAGAATTTACTAATACAAATATCCTTGAGATCCCATTGTCAGATGCCGAGGTGTACAAGCTTTTTACATCTCCCGAGCCTCTTGGGATAAGTCCTGAGGATCTCTTTGACTGCAAAACCGGTACTCTCGGACTCCCTGAGATGTCGACGAGATTTGTTCGGGGAGTTCTTACCGAGGCACAGCCGAAGACTTTTGTGGACCTTCTCCAGATATCCGGGCTTACTCACGGTACGGGAGTTTGGATCGGTAACGCGGATGAACTCATACGTGACGGTATATGCACGATTTCCGACGTTATCGGTACCCGTGACGATATTATGTTGTACCTTATCCAGAAGCATCATATGGAGAATAAGACTGCTTTTGATATAATGGAGAAGGTGCGTAAGGGTAAAGGACTCTCCCCCGAGCATGAGGCTGATATGCGTGCGCATGGAGTGCCTGACTGGTACATTGATTCGTGTAAGAAGATCCAGTATATGTTCCCTAAGGCTCATGCGGCGGCATACGTTATTGATGCACTGAGGCTTGGGTACTATAAGATCTACTATCCGTATCAGTTCTATGCGGCATTCTTTACAGCAGCTCCCGATGGTTTTGATGCTGAGCTTGTGCTTAGAGGTCACGGCGCTGTAAGAGATATGCTTAAAACTCTTAATGATCTTCCTACAAAGTCACAGATCGAAGCATCAATGTTCAACGCACTTCAGCTCGTTGACGAATATCTGGCGAGAGGGTATAAGTTCCTGCCCGTAAATCTCCGCAAATCTCACGGAACAAAATTCCTGCCTGAGGATGGAGCAATCAGGCTTCCGTTCTCATCACTTCCCGGTGTCGGAGAAAATGCTGCTATCAGTATCATGGAAGCCTGCAGAGATCATGAGATATACTCTGTGGATGACCTTCGTATGCATTCAAAGGTATCGAAGACAGTCATTGAAAATCTTCGCCGTAACGGTGTACTTGATGAGCTTGATGAAACGAATCAGATCACAATGTTCGGTATGAGTGCTGCTCCTGTCCCCGAGCCTGAAAAGACGAAGAAAAAGGCTGAGGTGAAAACTGAAGCAGAGTCCACTGACCCCACCTCTTCCGATGAGCAGATCAGCATGTTTTAATTTATAAAAGGATGATACCTATACGGTGTCATCCTTTTGCATATTAACCCTGCTTCCTGCATAGACTTGTACAAATGATATACAGGAGGACAGTACTATGATCGGTACATCCATATACAAGGATATAGCAAAGCGTACGGGAGGGGATATTTACATAGGAGTAGTAGGCCCTGTGAGAACAGGAAAATCCACATTCATCCGCAAATTTATGGAGAATGTGATAATCCCCGGGATAGATGATGAATTTGAGAAGACAAAGGCACGTGATGAGCTTCCGCAAAGTGCAGGTGGAAGGACGGTGATGACCACTGAGCCGAAATTTATTCCCGACAAATCCGTGAATGTGACAGTGGGAGAGGCTGTGCATCTATCTGCAAGAATGGTAGACTGTGTAGGATATCTTGTCCCCGATGCTCTCGGAAGGGAAGAAGACGGAGTTGTACGAATGGTAAATACACCGTGGTCTACATCTCCCATGCCATTTGAAGAGGCAGCTGAAATGGGAACACGAAAGGTCATAACTGAGCATTCCACTATAGGAAT
>JAZUBE010000111.1:0-3580 GCA_045638325.1 Eubacteriales bacterium | reverse complement strand
CGGTCCCCCTTCTCCGCTGGAGAAGGCTTTGGATGAAGCAGTGCCGATAGACGAAAAAAACTCCCGATGTTCCGAAGGAATCATCGGGAGGATGGTCGTGGGATCTCTTGAAGCTTCAGATGAAGCAGTGCCGATATATGAATCCGGGCTCAGCCCGGTGCTCACCGGGGTGGATGCGGGGTGCGGCGAGGGACGTCATACCATGAATATGGCGAAAACTCTTGCTGAAATGCTCGGTGTGCCGGTAACTGCGGCAGGCTTTGACGCATCAAAGTTCGGCGTAAAAGCTGCCGCAAAAAGATACGTAAAAAACAGCAGCAATACCCCCGAGGGCGTAACTCCCATGTTTGCTGCCGCAAACATCTTCTCTCTCCCCGTCAATGACGAGTGTGCCGATGTGTTCACAAGCCTCTTTGCACCTCTCCCCGATGATGAGGTGAGACGTGTGCTGAAAAAAGACGGTGTCCTGGTGATCTGCGCCGCAGGTAAGGATCACTTGTCCGAAATGAGATGCGTGCTTTACGAGAATCCCGTTCCGTCAGGCGGCGGTGCTGCTGTCCCCGACGGATTTACCGTAGCAAGGGAAAAGGTGATCGAGTATAAGATCGGACTTCACAGCAACGAAGAGATCATGTCCCTTTTCACCATGACTCCTTTCTACTACAATGCTCCCTCTGAGGGACGTAAAAAACTTGAGGCTCTGTCCTCGCTTGAGGTAACTGTGCAGGTAAAATGCACTGTCGCCGTAAAGGATTAGTTAAAACCGGAGAAACCTATGAAGATTTCACTTTGTATACCCATGTATAACGAATCTTCCATCGTGGCGGATACTGTGAGAACAGTATACACTGCAATGGAAAAGCTCGCAGATGAGCTTGGCTGCGATTATGAGGTGCTCTTCTCAAATGACGGAAGCACGGACACTTGTGCCGATATCGCAAGAGATACCGCTTCAGAGCTCGGATGCGACAAAATCATCGTTACGGGATATGAAAAAAACCGCGGCAAGGGTGCCGCTGTGCGCCATGCAATGCTTGAATCAAGCGGAGATATCGTGGTGTGCACTGACTGCGATCTCGCTTACGGCACCGATGTTGTCGGTGAAGCTGTAAAGCGATTTGACACCGAGGCAAAAACTCCCGATCTCGTAATCGGATCAAGAAAGCTCGGCGGCGACGGATACGAGGGGTATACCTTTATCCGCAAGCTGGCATCAAAGGCGTATATGATCGTGCTCCGAATCGTGGCCGGCTTCAGAATGTCAGATTCCCAGTGTGGCTTCAAGGCATATACCGGTGAGGCTGCCCACAGAATATTCGGGGATATTGTGACCGACGGATTTGCCTTCGACCAGGAAGTACTCATGAGCGCACAGGCTCTCGGTATGACTATTGCCGAGATGCCCGTTAAAATAATCAACCACCGGGAGAGCAAAGTGAGCGTTCTCTCCGACAGCGTGAAAATGTTCCGTGATCTTCTCCGCATCAAGAAAACAGTGCGGAAAAGATACCGCAAATAGAAACCCGGGAAAAAGTCTCCCGTGACATGTGATCTGCAGTATTCTTCTGCTTCTGACGGCACAATCCGGTGCCACCCCAATTCATTCCATAAAGGATAAACACCATGAAAAAATTCTTATCTCTCGCACTTTCGGCAGTGGTTCTCGTGGGAGGTCTCACCTCTTGCGCAAAAGAATCACCCGCCGCACTTACATACGGCGAGACCGTAGTTACCGAGGCTATGTATACATACTACGTCTCTACCTATAAGGGACGATACATCCAGACATTCAGCGATATCTCCGACACTGAGGAATTCTGGAACTCCGACATCGGAGGCAAGACCGGTGAGGAGATGATAGAGGAGCTGATCTATCAGAACGTCATACAGAATCTCGTTGCGGCTGAGGAATACAGAAAAGCAGGACTGAAGCTGTCATCATCCGAGGAGAGCGACATCGACACGTACATCGATTCCATGATCGAAGAACTTGCAGGCGGCAGCCGCCAGACTCTCAACGGAAACCTTGCGGAGTTCGGTGTGAATCTCGACATGCTCCGTGAGATGTTCAGAATGGAGAGACGCGCATACCTCTACCGCGAGTATCTGTACGGTGAGGGCGGTCCCGAAGCTATCGACGATGGCGACAGAGACGAGTATTTCAAAAACAATTTCGTTCGGTTCAGGCAGATATTTATAAATAATATAAACGCTTACGAGAAGGACAAGGACGGTTACCCCATTCAGGACGAAAACGGTAACCCGAAGATCCGAGATCTCACTGATGAGGAAAAGGCAGCGGCTGACAAAAAGATATCGGATGTACGCTCTGCTCTTGAGGCAGGTGAAGATTTTGAGAAGCTCCAGGAAAAATACTGCGCAAAAGAGGACAGACGTGAGTACTATTTCTCACCTGCTACCTCCACAAGCTATCTAACCTCTGTGGTAAGTGCCGCTTTTGAACTTAAAGAGGGCGAGTGGACCTATGTTGAGGCGGCAGCCGAAAAAGGCGCATTCTTCATTCAGAGGATCCCTCTTGCCGATAAGGCATACAAGGATGAAAAGCTGACTGATTTCTTCTCCACCTTTGAGGAGGATCTCATGACTGAGCTTTATGATGCAAAGCTTGAGGGGCTGGCCGGGGATATCGTGAAAAACGAAAAATTCCTTGACTCCGTATCCGTCAAGGATGCTCCCGCAAACTACTACTACTATTAAGTCACATAAAATCTCATTATCGGAGGCAAAAATGAAAGTATCAGACATTTTCGCATCAATGGTGTTCAGCGATGCAGTCATGAGAGAAAGACTCCCTAAGGAGACGTACAATGCTATCCAGCGTACTATCCGTGACGGACGCAGCCTTGATATAAATGCCGCGAATGTTATAGCAAACACCATGAAGGACTGGGCTATCGAGAAGGGGGCAACCCACTATACCCACTGGTTCCAGCCCATGACGGGCATCACTGCTGAGAAGCATGACTCTTTCGTATCATTCTCAGGTGACGGCAGAATGATAATGGAGTTCTCCGGAAAAGAGCTTGTTCAGGGTGAGTCCGATGCATCATCATTCCCCTCCGGCGGACTTCGTTCCACTTTTGAGGCACGTGGCTACACCGCATGGGATGCTACATCATATGCCTTCATCAAGGATGGAGTGCTCTGTATTCCCACAGCATTCTGCTCTTACGGCGGTGAGGCTCTTGATAAAAAGACTCCTCTCCTTCGCTCTATGGAGGCTCTTAACAGACAGACCAGACGGGTTCTTGCTCTTTTCGGAAACAATGCAACAATGGTTCGTCCCACTGTCGGTCCTGAGCAGGAATATTTCCTTATCGACCGTGAGGTATACGAGAAAAGACGTGACCTCATCTACACCGGCAGAACTCTGTTCGGCGCAAAGCCTCCCAAGGGACAGGATCTTGACGATCACTATTTCGGTTCCATCAAGCCCAGAGTTCAGGAATTCATGACCGAGCTTGATATTGAGCTGTGGAAGCTGGGTATTTACGCAAAGACCGAGCACAATGAGGCGAAGTCGGATCTAGCCATGTCGTTCTGTGAGCCAAGGAGTTGC
>JAZUBE010000110.1:0-32927 GCA_045638325.1 Eubacteriales bacterium | reverse complement strand
GCACTCTATCCGCTGAGCTAAGGGCGCATCCGTACAGCTTTCTGTACAGCCTATATATAATAGCACAACAATCATGATTTGTCAAGCGCAAATGTGAAAAAAGTTCCGCCGTTTTAGAAAAAACTCTCACTTTTGCCGTTCACGCCATTTTTTCGAAGCATCAAATCCGCCCCCGGCACGTCTCTCTCTGAAAAAACTCCTGAGCATTTCAGCGCATTCATCTCCGAGCACTCCGGATCTCACCTCGGGATGATGATTCAGCGGATACTTATTCATATCAAAAAGGCCACCCACAGCTCCCCCTTTGGGATCGCTCGCTCCGAATACGAGCCTCGGCACACGGGCATTTATGATCGCACCCATGCACATAGGACACGGCTCAAGCGTAACGAAAAGCTCACACCCCACAAGCCGCCATCCACCAAGCACCTCACAAGCACGACCGATCGCTGTCAGCTCCGCATGAGAAACTGCAGATTTGTCCCTTTCCCGTCCGTTTCCCGCAGATGCGATAACACGGCCGTCCCGCACAATTACAGCACCAACGGGGATCTCACCTCTTGCCGCAGCCGCACGAGCCTCTTCCATCGCCAGATGCATGAAATACTCATCTCTCGTAAAGACCATTACTCGCCAAAGCCTCCGTTAACACCGATCACCTGAGCAGTGATGTATGATGCCGCATCCGATGCAAGGAACATCATCGGTGCCGCCGTTTCTGCTGCTGTGCCGAATCTGCCGAGAGGTATCTCCCCTGCAAGTTCGTCTCTGTCAGAATCTGAAAGATCACGGTTCATATCCGTGTCGATCACGCCGGGAGCAATACAGTTTACGGTTATTCCTGAAGGAGCAAGCTCCTTTGCCACTGCCTTTGTCATACCGATGATCGCCGCCTTTGATGCGGAATACACACCCTCCATGGATGCGCCGTTTGTACCCCACACAGATGAAGTGGTGATTATCCTGCCCCACTTCTGACGCACCATAAAGGGTATCACTTCACGGATACAGCGATATGTGCCTCCTGCGTTTATTTCCATAATGCGACGCCAATCCTCCTGAGCCGTTGCATCAAAGAAATTCTTATATGCCACACCTGCGGCACAGACAAGCACATCAACACCGCCGAGGTGCTCAATTGCCTTCTTCATCCCTTCGGTACATGACTTGTCATCAGCCACATCCGCCTTCACGGAATATGCACCGGTGAGATTCGCCACCTCTGCGGCGGCATCATCTGAGGCATTATACAGAAACGCGACCTTGTCGCCTTCCCGTGAAAACAATTCCACAGCCGCCCTGCCGATACCCCGTGAGCCGCCTGTTATTATAACACGTCTCATCGCTCAGCCCTGTCTTTTCTTCTTTTCCATGTACGCCTCAAGAATGAGGGTTGCGGAAAGCTCATCCACGTGCTTTTTATGCTCTTTTCCCGAAACTCCCGAATCGGAGAGGAATCGGTGAGCGCTTACCGTAGTAAGTCTTTCATCCTGCATTTCAACGGGTATCCCGGAAATTTCCCCCACCATCGCCGCAAAATCACGGCATTTCTGGCTTCTGGGGCCTTCGGTACCATTCATATTTATGGGATTTCCCACCACAATAAGAGAAACCTCACGAGATTTAGCAGCCTCGGCAACTGCCGCCGCCATTTTCTTGAATCCAAGTCCTTCGATACAGCCTGCACCGTGAGCCATCATTCCCGCACTGTCGGAAACTGCAAGTCCTGTACGAGCATCGCCGAAATCTACAGCCATAATTATATCCATGATAGTTTCCTCTGCTTTTTCATCAAATATTATTTGTGATACTTTCCGCCACGGATTATATCCATTGCACGGTAAAGCGCCTCCGTCAGCATTACAGATGCAAGCTGATGGGGAAATGTCAGGGGCGACATGGAGAATTTAAGATCAGCCGCCGCCTTCACTCTGTCGGAAAGTCCGTGAGACGATCCGATTATAAAACAAAATTCCGATGCGCCCGATGCAGTACGCTTATCGATCCACTCCGCAAGAGCCTCTGAGGAGAGCATCTTGCCTTCAATACAGAGAGCAACCACTACCGCACGCTTGGGGATCTTTGAAAGGATATCATCCGCCTCTTTGTCAAGAGCCGCCGCAATATCACCTGCAGTAGGGGTACCGCCGCTTGCGGCTCTGCCCATATGTGCATCCTTCAGGCGTATCTCCTCAAAATCGCAGTACCCGCCAAGTCTCTTTTTATACTCTGCCGCCGCATCTCTGAAATAAGGCTCTGACAGAGCACCCATACATATCATTTTTATTTTAATCATAATCCTATCCTATATAGTACAGATATCACAACTACCGCCATCTACTGTGATCTTCACCATATGGTCCTCTCCCGCACAGGTAACAGGGAGATTTCCAAAACCGGACTCACAAAGCATGGTTGTCACCGCAGACAGAGCAAGAGACGGTGTATTATTCTCGCGGCTCAGGTGAGCAAGAACAAAGCCTGATGTGCCCGATTTTGCAAGTCCTGCCGCAAGAGTAGCGCACTGACCGTTTGAAAGATGCCCTCTCCTTGAGGCAATACGGGATTTAAGACTCGCCGGATAGGGTCCGAATTTCAGCATGTCGGGATCGTGATTCGCTTCGATCACCGCACATCTCGCACCCGACAGAAATTCCTCACACTCGGGAGTCACCTCGCCCATATCCGTTGCAATAACAAGGCTGTCACCTTCCGCATCGGAAAATCTGTAGCACATATTTGCAGAACTGTCGTGAGGCGTAACGCAGGCACACACGCTTATAGTGCCGATAGTAAAACCTCGTCCGGGAGAAAGTGCTCTCGCACAATCGCACATATCCTCATTCTCGCATACTGCCGCCAGAACGGGAGCAGCCCCGATAAATGTGGTATGATATTTTTTGTTGAATACCCTGAGAGCAGATGTGTGATCTGTATGTTCATGGGTTATAAGTATTGCCGAAATATCCTCGGGAGATATTCCCGTCAATCGGATTCCCTTACAAAGGGCGGCACAGCTTCTTCCTGCATCCACAAGGATCACGGTGTCACCGTGCTTTACGATATACGCATTCCCGGATGAACCGGAATACAGTGAATATGCTTCGATCATTTGTACCTCATATACTTTTGGGAATCACTGGAATCCTCTCGGTTTCGTCTTTATCCGTGCATTCACGAAGATGTATACAGCAGATAGAATTATCGCCGAAACGAGAGCGCCTATGAAAAATCTGCTCTTTGTAAATTCTTCAATCTGGGAAAGAGTGTAGAGAAGCTCACTTCTTTCCACATCAATGTTTGTAATAAGGTCCGAAGAACCCATTATCTCGCCTTTATAGATAGCCGTTACCGTTCCTGCAACATCGCCTTTTTTGATAGGAGCGGCGATCTCTTCATGCAGTGTTGTATAGCTGTATTCTATATCCTTCTCCGGATCAACGGAGGCAGGCAGATATACCCTCAGAGATTTCTTCGGTGAAAGTGTCACATAATCCACAGCAGATGAAAGAGATACGGGCACCTCACAGATGACGTTCTCCTCGGCAAGCACATCCACATATCCCCAGGCGGAGAAAGCCCAGTCAAAAAGCGTCACTGCCCCTGCATATGCATAGTTCACATCTTCATCCGAGTGCGCACCCATTACGATGGCAAGATAGGTGAGATCACCGTCATCATTCTTCGCCGTAGCAACAACAACGCTTCCCGCCTTACCCGTGCTTCCCGCATTCATTCCCGTAGCACGTTCGTATCTGTAAGGGATATCATAGGTATCATAAAATTTTGATATAAGGCAGTTTCTGTTATAGATATTACGAAAATCCTTCAGATTCGTTTTATCCATAACATACTTCGGAGATGATGTTATCTCAACGATAAGAGGCATTCCCGCGGCACACTTTGCGATTTTCGCAGTATCCGCCGCCGTTGTTATCATGGCATCGTCATGAAGCCCCGTAGGATTTGTGTAGTGAGTATCAAAAGCTCCCAGAAGAGACGCCTTTGTATTCATCATTGACACAAATTCGTCAACGCTTCCCGCAACGGCACAGGCAAGAACGAGAGCAGCATCGTTATATCCGCCCTCAAGAGTAGCATAAAGCATATCTTTAACAGATACTTCCTCGCCTGCCACAAGACCGAGCTTGTTTCCTGCAGCTCTTTCAAGCATCTCGGAAGTAATAGTAATACGCTTTTCAAGATCGTTCCCGAATTTCTCCACGGCAAGGATACCCGTCATGAGCTTTACCGTTGATGCGGGATAGAGCGCTGTATCGGTACCGCCTTCGCACAAAACACGGTCGTTTTCAAAATTGTACAGATAATATGCAGCGGCATTCTCGATAACGGGAGGCTTTGATGCATCGTGCTTATCCTCGTCCGCAAGTGCAGCCACCGCAGAAAGAAGCACAAGAATCACCGCAAAAATTGCGGATACAGTGCGCTTTAGTATATTTCGCATAATGCAGATCTCCTTTAATTCTGATTATACCTCTCATAAAAGAACAGGTACTGCTGGGCGATTCCTGCCGCTTTTCCGAAGACCGCAGGATCGAATCCTTCGGGAAAATATTTTTCAAGGACACGCTTTATCCACACATCAATCGGAAACGCATCCGTTCTTCCGAATCCGAAAAGAAGCGTGCAGGCGGAGACCTTCGGCCCCACTCCCTTTATCGTACGGAGGAGGGTATCCGCCTCCGTGTAATCGGTGCATCCTGCAACCGAGTCAAGAAATCCCGGATCCTCTGCGACTCTTCTTGCCGCATCGGTTATGTATTTTGCACGGAATCCCGTGCGAAGAGAAAATATAGCATCCTCCCCTGCATCGGCAAGCGCTTTTGCCGTGGGAAATGCAAAATCCCCGTCACCGATCTTCTCCCCCCATTTCTCGCTCATGGCGGAGATGATCTTTTTTATTCTCGGGATATTGTTATTCTGCGATATAATAAATGAGCAAAGAGTCTCCCACTTCTCCTGACGGAGTATACGTATCCCTGCAGAGACAGCAGCCGCATCGGCAAGAGTTTTTCCGCCCTTATCGGCAGGCACCGCCTCTGCGATCATGCGATCGATAGAATCGTAATCCTCGTCAAGTGCGAGATAATGCTCCCATTTGTTTTCAAAATCATCGGCAAAGATACCGTCTATTCTGAGGCACTCCCCCACACGGGAAATATTCACACGTCTGCCGTGCGCAATTCCCGTAACACCGCTATCAGTCGGTTCAAAGCGGAAACACTGTCCGCAGTCAAAGGTTTTTTCGGGAGAAAAATTGCCGATACCGCCCACGGTAATGCCGAGGGCATCGGAATCAATTATAAAAGACATGGCCACCTCCTGCGAAAAACACTTGATTTAAAGTCTGTTTTGATATATAATCTAAGTATAAAAGTTTTTGGAATCCTTAAAACCTTTTTGAAAAAGGTTTTAATCGGGTTCAGGGCATAGCCCTGCAGAAGAAAGGATGTAATATGGAGAACATATATACTATACCTGTAAACGAAGCCTTTGAGGACAGTGTAGGCGAGAGCCCCCGTTGTCCATTCTGTCTCATGAGAGAACGTCTTGAGGCAAATGAGATCGATCTGATTCTCGGTGCATCAATGATGGAGCCGGACACACGCATCAAAACAAACGAGATGGGCTTTTGTAATGAGCATTTTGATACTCTTCTCAACGGCGGAAAAGCACTTCCTTTTGCACTGATGATGGAGAGCCACGTTGACCACATCCGAGAAAAGCTGAAGGGCCCCGGACTCATGACAGGCTCAAATGCCGCATCCGACATAAAGCTCCTTGAAGAGCTTGAAAAATCATGCTACGTATGCTCACGCATCGACTACCATTTCACAAGAATGATCGACACAGCAGTTCATCTGTGGGAGAACGATCACAAATTCCGTGAGAAAGTAGGAAACACCGAGCGATTCTGCTACAGCCATTTTGCAAAATTTGCCGCTGCAGCAAAGGTGAGAATGAAAGGAAAGGATTTCTCCGCATTCTACAAGGTGATATACGGCATCCTCGACAGCTATACCGAAAGCCTTTCCGAGGATGTGAGCTTCTTCTGCAAAAAATTCGACTACCGTTATGCGGATGAGCCCTGGGGCAATGCCAAGGATGCTCCCGAGAGAGCGGCAAAGCTCTTCTGCGGCGATAAGGCGAAATCAAAATAAGATGATTTATAACATAGGGTGACAGATTTTGTCACCCTATGTATTTTTGTGATTTTGAGCAAAGTGAGGAATCACGTTGCAGTGGCGATCATCGGTCGCCCGTTTGTATGGTGCGGAGTGTATGTGGCGGTAAAGAACACCAAACCATTTGTATAATTCTTTTTCAAAAGGGGAGGTTCTTGGAACTGCCCCAGAACCTCCCCTCTTGGACTCCCCAAGAAGGGCATTCAAGGGGGAGTCGCAAGCTCCATCCCCCTTGAAAATCCCCCTGTTCGCAGGGGAGATTTTCTGTGTGGTGGAGGAACCCATTGCGCATTGTTTGCGAATGCAGTGGGATTGTTTTCCCTTGCGACACGGTGGTCGCATTCTGAGTACGTCCGACGGTGAAGAGGCTTATAGGGGTATGGTAATACGTACGATCACGTTGCAGGGACGATCATCGGTCGCCCGTTTGTGTGGTGCAGATTTTACGTTTCGGGAGGAGACAAGCCACCGCTTCACTTCCGACACACTCGCTTCGTTTGTGGTCGTCCTCCCCTACTATACCAAATATGGTATTCAGGTTGTTGCGCCACACCGCAACAGCCGTCATGGTCGTGTGACGCACTTTATTCTTAAACCAATCTTAGCCGATATATGCCCGCCCGGGCTCAGCCCGGTCAGGCGAGTCTGGTAGCACCTGCGAGTCTTACAGAAAGGATGTAGCAGGAGCCTTCGCCGAATACGCCGTCAATGTACGCGCGGTAATCCTCAGCAAGCTCGGAAGGAACGAATGCCTGAATGGTACCTGCGAATCCGCCGCCGTGTACTCTCCATGCTGCGCCTGTGCCGGCAAGCTTGTTCTCGGTCAGGCAAAGAGCGAGAGACAGTCCCTGCTCCTCAACATTCTTGGTAGTATATACGTTCTGAAGATACTTATAGCTGGAGTTACCGGATGCGATAACGCCGTCAAGGAACGCCTTTGTATCATCAGCCTCAAGAGCTGCTACCTGAGCCGCAACACGGTCATTCTCAGCAATAAAGTGCATAGCACGCATAATAGCTCTGTCGCCCACCTTCTCACGAAGCTCGGGAATCTTTGAGATAATATCACAAGCAGTAAGTCCACGGAGAACAGGCTTACCAAATGCAGCCGCAACAGCCTTCATCTCAGCAGGAACAGATGCGTAGTCAGCATTGAGGTCAGCATGGTTTCCTCCGGTGTTCACGATGCAGAGAGAATATCCCTTTGCGGTGAGATCGAAGTCCATTTTATTGATAACGGGTGCGGTAGGATCAGCGAAATCAATAGTGATAAATCCACCTACAGCACAAGCAGTCTGATCCATAAGTCCGCAAGGCTTACCGAAATACTTGTTCTCAGCAAACTGAGCCATCTTTGCAATGTCAACATTGTCGACCTTACCGTCGTTGTACATATGGGAGATGATGTTACCGATCATTACCTCAAATGCCGCAGAAGAAGAAAGTCCTGAGCCCTTCAGCACGTTTGAAGTGGTGTATGCATCAAAACCGCCAACCTTCCAGCCTGCATCAAGCATAGCTCTCTCCATTCCCGCAATAATAGAAGCAGAGGTGAAGAACTTTGACTCATCGGGAGCGTCAGCCGCAGATGCCTCAACAACATCCTCGGGGAATCCCTCGGACTTCACCTTAACAACACCGTCCTCACGTGCTGCCGCGATAGCAATAATATCAAGGTTGATGGATGCAGCAATAACACGGCCGTAGTTGTGATCGGTATGGTTACCGGAGATCTCACTGCGTCCGCCTACAGAGTAGAGGAATACGTCTCTCTCTCCTGCAGGATCGTACATCTTACCAAACTCGTCAGCAGCCGCAAGTACACGTGCACGGTGATTCTCCATCATTTCTGCGGAAATTCCGCACTCAGCAGAAAACTTGGCGTCAAGTCCGCCGTCTGCTACGATTTTTTTAAGCTCGCAAAGTTTCATTTCAGAAATCCTTCCGTTTATGTAAAAATTTTTATTTCATAAGAGCCGCAAAGCGGTATCATCTTATTATACCAAATACCACAGTGAAGTACAAGGCTTTCGCAATATTTTTATGAAAATGAGGAGGTATATCGTACCTCCTCAAGGCTTATTTCACTACTGCGCCTCAGGAATAAAACCCATATTCTGACTACGCACCGTATAATATTGCTCTTTGATAAAAATTATCAGTTTGCAATTAATGCATATAACACAATCAGGTGTTTTCAACAGGAACTGTACCGATGTCCGACAAAGTGCAATATAAAATGTTTGCCACATGATTATTTTCTGCAGTTTTTGCTATTGACTAATGTATTTTTCAGGCGTAAAATAACCATAGATAATAATGTATGTTCATTACGATCGGGGAGGTGTATCATGCAGTCATCGGCAATAGAACGAATAATCGAAAATGACCGCAAGGCACGCGAATCTGTTGCGGCAGCTGAAAAGCATCGCCGTGATACTGCGACAATGGTCGCACAGAAAAAAGCTGAGATGGAAGAGGCTCTGAAAAAAGAGCTGTCCGACGCATCAAAACAGGCAATGGAGCAATCCGAAAAGAGAGGCAGTCTGCAGACCGAAGAATACCGCAGAAATGCAGGTATGATCTGTACTGCAATGGAGGCGCTTTATAAAAACAAAAAGGATGAGTGGATAAAAAACTATACCGATCGCATAATCGGCGGTGAATTTTAAATCCGTATAACTCATCTGCGAAAGGGGGTGAGCCCATGCTCACATCAATGTCATCGGGAGCGATCCTCTCAAAAACAAGGGCCATGTTCGGCAGGCGGCTCACCACAGAAGATTATACAGCTCTGACACAGAAAGGGTCCGTGTCGGAAGCGGCGGCATATCTCGGGAATCTTCCTGCTTACAGAGATCTTCTCGGAGGAAGAGATCCTGCATCGATCCATCGTGAAGAACTGGAGGATCTTCTCCGCCACCGACATTTCGAGAAATTCAGTTCTCTCTGCCGGTATGAGCTGTCGGTAGGCGAAAAGATGGCGGAATACATCCTTCTCACTACGGAGATCGAGCTTATTTCCGAGACCCTGTCCCGTGTGTTGTCCCCCGCTGTAGAAAAAGCAGTTGTTTTTTCCGCATCCCCCTTTCTTGACCGCAGACTTCACCTTGATCTGTCTCTCCTGGGACAGGCTCAGACATATGACAAGCTTCTTGAAGCCACTAAGAATTCCGTGTTTCATCCCGTTCTGAAAAGACTTGGATGGCATCCTACAGGAGAGCTCGTCACATATGAAAATGCGCTTCTCTCGGAATTTTACAGGCTTCTTTTCGAGCTTATTGACAATGGACTTTCGGGAGAAGAACGGGACACTCTCAGGGATATCTTCATCTCAAAGATCGATCTTGAGAACCTAATCCGTGTAATACGGCTGAAGGATTATTTCAGCTCAGCTTCACCCGAGTATATAAGAACATCTCTCATTCCTCACGGAAATGTGATGAAAGAAAACGCAGTCCGTCTTGCACAGTGCAGCAATTCAGGTGCGGTACTTGCTGAGGCATCGAAGATGAAGGCGTTCAGAAAAAAGCTCGGCGAGCTTGACAGATGCCGGCATATCGATGAGCTGACGGACAGATATCTTCTGAAAAGATGCTGGCATGAGATATACTTCTCTCCTCATCCCACAGTAGTTATGATCTCCTATCTCCATCTGTCGGAAACAGAAGTATCAAATATAATAAAGATCGTCGAAGGAATACGATACGGTCTTGCCCCCTCTGAGATAATGGGGCTTCTCATTCTGCCTGAGGGCAAAAAAGCATAACACGTTTCATGGGACACAGTCCTCATGAGAAAGGAGCATTATGGCAGTTGCTTCAATGAAACTTCTTAATATCGCCGGTCCCATGTCCATGTTCGCCACTGTGGCGAGACTTACCGGCAGCTCCGGTCTTTTCCAGCCGGAGGACGCCCTGTCTTTGTACAAGGCAAATGAAAATATTTCTCCGATGCGCCGTGACAACCCCTGGGCTGCGGCAAGAGAAAGGCTGATAACAGCACTCCCGGCGGGTGCTGAGCTTAATGAGACAGCAGAGCCTGCAATTACCGACGACAAGGCCTCACTTATCCGTGAAGCGGATGAGTTTGCTATAGCAATGGGTGAACTGTCAGGCATGATCGAAACACACAAGAAAAGTCTTTCGGAAATCACGGTAAAGGAAGAAAAGCTGTCTCACTTCGTGGGACTGTCCCTTAACATGAAAGAACTTCTTTCGCTGGAATACACTTCCATAAGATTCGGAAGAATGCCGAAAACCTGCTTTGCAATGTTCGGGGAAAGAGACCGCGAGGGCAAGATGTTCGCTTTCAAATGCACCGAGGCTGAGGGATTTACGTATTGCGTTATCTTCTCACCGAAGTCATATTCAAAGGAGATGGACAGAATCCTGTCTGTACTTCACTTTGAAAGGATATTCGTTCCCGAGTCCGACATGACCGTTGAGACACGGTACGAAATGCTGAAAAGTGATATCAAAAATACAGAGAAGGCTATCTCCGATGCAGAAAATGAGGCAAACCGACTCTGGACAGAAAAATCGGGCAGAATATCAGCTATCGCCGCCGCAATGGCAGATGAAAGCGATATTGCCGATATGCAGAGATTCGCTGCGACTTATGATGACAAATTTGTTCTCGCAGGATGGGTTCCCTCGCATGAGGGAAAGAAGCTCATCCGGGAATTGTCCTCTCTTGAGGGTGTTGACGTTTCCGTTGACGGTCCTGACTCTGCCGAGGATGCCAATCCTCCCGTCAAACTGAAGAACTCATGGCTCACACGTCCCTTTGAGATGTTTGTGGATATGTATGGCATGCCCTCCTATAAGGATGTGGATCCTACACCGTTTGTAGCGTTCACCTACATTATCCTGTTCGGAATAATGTTCGGAGATCTCGGTCAGGGACTTCTCGTATCTGCCGCAGGATTTGTAATGTGGAAATTCATGGGAATGGCGATCGGCCCGATACTCATGAGATGCGGTATTTCCTCGGCAATATTCGGATGTGTGTTCGGCTCGGTATTCGGATTTGAACACGTGCTCGATCCCTTGTACGAGAAGCTGTTCGGCTGGGAGGAAAAGCCAATTGAGGTAATGGAACCTGCCACCACAAACATGATCATTTATGCCGCTGTGGGAATAGGACTTGTGCTTGTCGCCACGGCTATGCTTATAAATATTTTTGTGTGTATAAAACGGCGCGATCTCGAAAATCTGCTTTTCGGGGCAAACGGTATTCCGGGACTTGTATTTTACGTATCTCTTGCCGCAGGACTTGTATGTGATCTGTTCCTCGGAATGAGCGTTATGAGCACGGTATACATTCTTCTGCTGATCGTACTTCCCCTTGTGCTCATATTCCTGAAGGAGCCTCTCGGTATGCTCGTAAACGGTGAGCGTGAGCATCTTCACGGCTTTGAATGGGGAAATTACGTTGCACAGAGCTTCTTTGAGCTTTTTGAGACCTGCCTCTCTTATGTTACAAACACTATGTCATTCCTTCGTGTAGGTGCATTCGTGCTTGTTCACGCAGGTATGATGATGGTAGTATTCACACTGGCTGAAATGACCTCGGGAGTGGGATACATTGCCATAGTTATTATCGGTAATGTTATCGTCAGTGCTCTTGAGGGACTCCTCGTTGCCATTCAGGTACTGAGACTTGAATTCTACGAAATGTTCAGCCGCTTCTTTGAGGGTGGCGGCAGAGCTTTTACTCCTGTGGGTAAAAAGTAATACCGTAAAACACACGTATCTCCCCTGAAATACAGAAATAGGGATATACAGGAAACAAAATTTGCCCCCATTTTCATGGGGTTATCGCAAAAACAAAACCGGAGGATATCATCATGACAACATTTTTCACAACACTTCTTATGCTTGCACCTTTTGCGGTGCTTATCGCAACAGTTACCTACGCAATCCGCACTCACAGAAACGGCACATCCGCAAAGAGCGCAGTAGTTCGTCAGATGTGCATGTTCGTTGCTGCAGCAGCAATTCTCTGCATAGGAGCTTCCGCGCTTCCTTCCGCTGCCGCTGAACCTTCTGCAGACAGTACTGTTACCATCGGTGCCACCGAGGCTGAAAACGAAGAAAAGACCGAAGAAAAAACTGAGATTACAGGCGACGGTGGATTTGCCGCAGGCATGGCGTACATCGCCGCAGCGGTGGTTACCGGACTTTCCGGTATCGGTGGCGGTATTGCAGTTGCAGCAGGTGCCCCCGCTGCAATCGGTGCGACCTCAGAGGACCCCAAGGCGTTCGGTAAAGCACTTATCTTCGTTGCTCTTGGTGAGGGTATTGCTCTTTACGGACTTCTTGTATCCATCCTGATTCTTGCGAAGGTCTGAGCCGTGAAATTCTATCTTCTCAGCGACAATATTGACACCGTTGTGGGAATGCGCCTCGCAGGTATTCCCGGTGAGGTAATCCATGAGGAGGAAGAGGTACGACAGTCTCTCCTCAGGGCAATGGATATGGAGGATACAGGTGTTATCCTCATCACTCAAAAGCTGGTATCACTTTGCCGCGATGACATCTATCATCTCAAGCTGACATGTCCCAGACCTCTTATCGTTGAGATCCCGGACCGTCACGGTGGCTCGGGTGTAAGCGATGCAATGCTCAGATATGTACGCGAGGCTGTGGGTATAAATGTCTGACACCCGACAGGCACAAGCCTGACGAAGTGAGTTTCGGGATATGATATTATCCCTCCTCCAACAAAATTCAGGAGATAACATTACAATGGCTGATAAAAAGATTGAGACTTTCCTTGATACGGTGTACAGCGCCGCTGCGGAAAGATCACAGAAAATGATACAGGAGATCGACCGTGCAGGTGATGCGGCACTCAGAGAATACAAGGCCGAGCTTCAGCGGTACGCCGATTCTCACCGTCGCCGCGAATATGCCAAGGCAGAGCGCATCGGTGCGGAAAATGTGGCTCACGGAGAATCGGAGATACGACAGGTCATCATTGACCGCCGTGAATCAATAACCAATGAGGTATTCTCGGAGATAAAAAAACGGCTCGAAAAGTATCGCGATACTGCAGATTACAGAAATTCTCTTGCCCGTGATGCCGTTAAGATATCGGAACATATGGAAGGATGTAACTCTTGTACCCTTCGTGTAGGAGAATCTGATATGGACATGGCGCAGTCTCTTGAATCTGTCACAGGTATCACCGTAATCGTCGATCCCACCATAAAGCTGGGTGGTATCCGCGGTATATGTGATGAGATGGAGCTGGACTGTACACTTGACACACGTCTGCTCCTTGCACGAGAGGAATTCACAAAAGAATCGGGTCTGTCAGTAGTTTAAGGATGGTTTTATTATGGCAAGTTCTGTTATAAAAGGAATAAGCGGTCCCGTAGTAACCGCAGGCAGCTCGGGATTTTTCATGATGGAGATGGTCTATGTGGGACATTCACGCCTCATCGGAGAGGTGATCGGACTGTCCGGCGGTGTCTCCACCATTCAGGTATACGAGGAAACTGAGGGACTCGCCCTCGGTGAGCCGGTTGAGGGTACAGGTGCTCCCATGAGCATCATGCTCGGCCCCGGTATCATGAATAACATATTTGACGGTATAGAGCGTCCTCTTAAGGAGCTGGAAAAGATAGACGGCGCCTTCATCACAAGAGGCTCAAAGGTATCGCTTCTCTCTGAAGAAACAAAGTGGAAGACCAGAGTTATCGCAAAGATAGGAGATGCTCTCCGTGGCGGTGATATCATCGCTGAGGTCCGCGAGACAGAGTCTGTGACTCATCGCTCCCTTGTACCGCCGGATATTTCGGGAGAGGTAATATGGGTTGCCCCCGACGGAGATTATACCATCACCGAGCCTGTTGTAAAGCTCCGTACCCCTTCGGGTGAGGAAAAAGAGCTTTTCCTCGCTCACCGCTGGCCTATACGTACTCCACGCCCTGTAAAGGAACGTCTCCCCATGACAGTTCCCCTGATCACGGGACAGAGAATCATAGATACCCTTTTCCCCGTAGCAAAAGGTGGTACTGCCGCAGTGCCGGGCGGATTCGGCACGGGAAAGACCATGACTCAGCACCAGCTTGCAAAATGGTGTGATGCAGATATGATAATCTACGTGGGATGCGGTGAGAGAGGAAACGAAATGTCACAGGTTCTTGACGAATTCTCGTCTCTTATCGATCCGAGAACGAACAGACCCATGACCGAGCGCACCTGCCTCATCGCAAACACCTCAAATATGCCCGTTGCGGCACGAGAGGCATCTATCTACACCGGAATTACTCTTGCGGAGTATTACCGTGACATGGGATATCACGTGGCAATAATGGCAGATTCCACTTCACGCTGGGCAGAGGCTCTCCGTGAGATATCAGGCAGACTCGAAGAAATGCCTGCAGAGGAAGGCTTCCCCGCATATCTTCCCTCACGCCTTTCGGAATTTTACGAACGCGCGGGACGTACACTTTCATTCGGCGGCAAGGAAGGCTCCGTCACCATTATCGGTGCGGTATCTCCTCAGGGATCCGACTTCTCAGAACCCGTAACCCAGAATACCAAAAGATTTGTCAGAACCTTCTGGGCTCTGGACAAGTCCCTTGCATACGCAAGACATTACCCTGCGATAAACTGGATCCTCAGCTACAGTGAATACGGTGTGGATCTTGAGGATTGGTTTGATGAAAACGGCGGAGATAATTTCCGTGAATACAAACAGAGAGTATCACACCTCCTCGGTGAGGAAGACCGTCTTATGGAAATCGTAAAGCTCATAGGCGCAGATGTTCTCCCCGACGATCAGAAGCTTATTCTCGAAACGGCTGCCGTTATCCGCCAGGGATTTTTGCAGCAGAATGCTTTCCACAAGGACGACACCTACGTTCCCCTGGAAAAGCAGCGTCGCATGATGGAGGTCATCCTTCATCTTCACGACGGAGCATCAAAGCTCATATCCTCTGCAGTTCCGATCTCACAGATACGCCGACTCGGCCTCTTTGAAAAGCTGAACCGCATGAAATACGATATCCCCAATGACGATCTCTCAAAATTCGACGAATATATCCGTGAGATCGACGATGCTCTTGAAAAAGTAAGATAAACAGATCTGCGATCATACGCAAAAAGGATTTAGTTATGATAATAGATTACAAGGGTGCCACGGAAATTTCGGGACCGCTTCTGGTGCTGAAAAGGATCCCGGGCATAAAAAACGAAGAAATGGCAGAGATCCGCACAAGCTCGGGTGCCGTCCGTCAGGGACGAGTTGTTCAGATAGATGAAGAACGCACCGTAATACAGGTGTTTGAAGGCACTGCGGGAATCTCACTTGACAATACAAAGACAAGATTCCTCGGTCATCCCATTGAGCTTCCCCTGTCCCGTGAGATGCTGGGCCGTGTATTCGACGGCGCAGGCAGACCCGCAGATGGAAAGGGTACTGTGTACTCAGGTGTGCGTCGCAGCATAAACGGTCTCCCCATAAATCCCGTATCAAGAACATACCCTCAGAACTACATCTGTACGGGTATATCCTCCATTGACGTGATGATAACACTCATCAGAGGTCAGAAGCTCCCCATATTCTCAGGCTCCGGTATGAGTCACAACGAGCTCGCCGCCCAGATCGCCCGTCAGGCACGCCTTGCAGGTGAGGATGATGCAAATTTCTGTATCGTCTTTGCGGCTATGGGAATCAAGAACGACGTTGCAGAATATTTCCGCCGCAGCTTCATTGAATCAGGCGCATCGGGCAGAGTTGTAATGTTCCGCAATCTCGCAAGCGATCCTATCGTTGAAAGAATCCTCACACCGAGATGTGCACTCACTGCTGCGGAATACCTCGCTTACGAGGAAAACATGCACGTCCTCGTTATAATGACTGATATGACCTCATATGCAGAGGCTCTTCGTGAGTTCTCCTCCTCCAAAGGTGAGATTCCCGGAAGAAAAGGTTTCCCCGGTTACCTTTACTCCGATCTTGCGTCTCTTTTCGAGCGTGCGGGAATCGTGAAAGGCCGAAACGGCTCAGTAACACAGCTCCCGATTCTCACCATGCCCGGAGATGACATCACTCACCCCGTACCCGATCTTACGGGATACATCACCGAGGGACAGATAGTACTTGACCGTGCTCTCGGAATGAGCGGAATATATCCTCCCGTATCTGTGCTTCCTTCGCTTTCACGTCTTATGAAGGACGGAATAGGTCAGGGTTTCACAAGAGAAGACCATTCAGCTCTGTCAGGACAGCTCTTTGCCTGCTATGCAAAGGTAATGGATGCCCGTTCTCTCGCCTCCGTTATCGGAGAAGAGGAGCTTTCCGACGAGGACAAGAAATACCTTGAATTCGGCAGACTCTTTGAGACACGTATCCTTGCTCAGCGTCCCGATGAATACAGATCAATGGAAAAATCTCTCGATTTGTGCTGGGATGTGCTGTCAGCTCTGCCTCGCAGTGAACTTGCAAGGATCGAAGACGAAATACTTGATAAATATTACAAGGGGTAAGGTTTATGGCAAAGATCGCACCGACAAAAGGAAATCTCCTGGCCGAGAAAAAGCGGCTGGAGCTTGCCCGTACGGGATATGAACTGCTGGATAAAAAACGGAATATCCTCATCCGTGAGATGATGCAGCTCATCGATACCGCAACGGATCTCCACGGACGTATAGATTCCACCTTCGGTGCAGCATACGCCGCCCTTCAGCGTGCAAATATCACCGGGGGCATCCGCAGAGATCTTGCAGAGGATGTTCCCTTTGACGACAGTCTTTCCATAAGATACCGCAGTGTCATGGGCGTTGAAATACCCATGGTGGAATGTGACAAATCTATGGCAACAATACCCCCTTACGGACTTGCGGAGTCAAATTCCGTACTTGACGAGGCATACATGAGATTTGCCGAGGTAAAAAAACTTACGGCAGTCATGGCTGAGGTGGAAAACAGTGTGTATCGCCTGGCAGATGCGATCAAAAAGACTCAAAAGCGTGCAAAAGCGCTGAAAAATATTATAATCCCCGAAGCGGAAAAGACTATCCGAGAGATCACAGCAGTCCTTGAGGAAAAGGAGCGTGAGGAGTTCTCACGAATGAAGATCATAAAAAATCGGGGATAATACTACGTTGTCTGACGAACATTGCGGAATTTTGCGATAAATTTTCCCAAAACACAAGCGAAAAAGTGTTGACATTCGTCTCTGTTTGTGATAAAATTAACAGAGCCGAATAAAAGTCGGGCCATTAGCTCAGTTGGTTAGAGCTACCGGCTCATAACCGGTCGGTCCAAGGTTCGAGTCCTTGATGGCCCACCACACAAATCTTAAACAAAGTCCCCGAGAAATCTTCTTTCTTGGGGGCTTTGCCATTCAGAGATTTCTTGCAAAATAATTGAAACGGCGAATACTTAAATAATAACCGGAAGTTGTGCTGCCTTCCGGTTATTGTTATTTGTGGATTTTTTGACGATGGGCGAGGGGAGGATGTTATAGTTATAACAGACAATTTTACAAACAGACTATTATATCTTCATATCAATCGGTAAAATCAGAATGCTTTTTCAATGATTTTGGTATACCTATACCAAATTTTAGTTTTACAATAGGCTTATACGAAACACAAATCAGTATAATACATACCCAAAAAATAATAGACATTATTATTGCTTCATTTTGAGGATCTAAAGGTTGCTTTTCATTTGCTACCGGATTGAATAATATATTTTGTAAGTCTGTATTAAAAATCGCTATCGTGCTTGCAATAGCAATTCCGAATAAAAGAATAATTGATATGATAATCGGTACTACCATGATTTTTTCAAATGTTTCTGGTTTAATTGTTTTTCTAATTAACCTTGGTGCAGCTTCATTAATAAAATTCTTAATTGGTTTACCACCTTTGATTTTACAGTCAATTTTCAATGATTCAGCTGTTCCAGTGTGTATGATTTGTATTACAACCCCATCTTTTTTATCAGCATATTCAAAGAGTATTTTTACTGTATGCTCATTAATAACTTGAGTAATGAATTTATTTGTTTCTTCAGAACATACTATAAGTTCAACGTCTAAAATCCTATCTTCTTCTACGGTTGTTACAATTAACTCTTTTGAAGTTACCATATCATTGCTATATAAAGTTTTATTTCCGCTATTCCATATTGTAAATCTACTTACGCACAAATTTTCGATTTCTTGCCCATCATATGAAACCAACAACTTTTCGAATTTTCTTTTTTTCTTGTGAAGCAGTGAAGTTGTTTTTCGACAATATGTAAATTCTTTTTTCTCTTTGTTTATTTGTTGACATATTATTGCATACACCAAGCTCGCAACAGTAATTATTGCCAAAGCAGTCCATGCAATAGGACTATCCATTAATTTTGCTAGCATATAAAACTGTCCTTTCTAATTGATTTCGCTTAAATATTTTTTATATACTTACATTATAGCATTTATCATAACTCTTTTCAATGGATTTTGTCGGATATTGTAATAATGAGACGAGCTTTATAGATTTATCATATACAAAAAGCCATCATAGATTTTTCAAATCTGTGATGGCTTTTGTATATTGTTTGTTTTTCTTTGTTAAGGTATCTGATATTTACAGCTGTATCTACACATCAATTCCAAACTTCCTCGTCTTATCTGTACTCGGTTTCAACCGTATAGCATTGTTCAGCAGATCATAAAAATCATACTCGCATTTCATACTGTTTACACGAGCACAGAATTCATTGAGACAGCGGCTGAGCTTACCCTCTGTATAATTGTCAAACAGCCAGTTCTCCAATTTGGTTTTTACTTTACGTGTGCAGGAGAAGCTGTATGCGTATGGCTTATGTGCCTCGGTGTAATCTTCATATAACATAACATCCCGAAGCATCAGTTCCTTATGTATGATAGTGCTGTTAGGCTCTACACATCTATCTATAAACTCCACAAGCTCTAACGGAGAATCACGGTGAATTCTCTTTACTCTGATTTTGCCTATCCGTCTACCTCTCACTTCAACGGCAAAGGCTACAAACACCTTTTTGTCAATAAGTCTGAGATCGGTGGTGACGATTTCAACAGTACCGCTGAGCTTATCAAGGGTAGTGCGTATCATAGCTCTTTTGATTTTATGAAGTATTGATAAGGCGGTGCGGTTACTGCCGAGACCGAGTTCCTTTTGCAGTTTATCCGCAGTAATGCCTGTGGGATCGGCTGACACATACCATATAGCCTTAAACCAAATCGGCAAAGGAATATGCGAATCACCGAATACAGTCCCTGCGGTTACAGATGCCTTGTGTCCGCATTTCTGACATTTGTATTTTATCTCACCTGTCTTCCATGCTTCTGTACTACCACATCGGGGACAGCGATATCTGTCTTTCCATCTGACACTGTATATATACTCTCGGCATTGTTCTTCAGTGCCGAATTTTTTTATTATCTCTTGCAAGTCCATATTTGTACACCTCTTTTTCTTAATTGTATCATACCTCTTTGGTTCCGTCAAGTGCATCTTTTATTAGGCGGTAGTTATCAGCAGTACCGGGACAAAAACCGAGTAAATTTTGTTAAAGAGGTACTGAAAAATGAAAGAAATCACAATTAGCAAGAAACAGGCAAGAGACTTCGTGTTTGAATGTTTGGATGCAATGATACGTGATATCAAGGCAAAAGAAGAACAGGCAAACGAGATCAATGATTCTGCTGAGATTGCGTAAGCGGAGGTGCGTAAAATGACTGATTACAAAATTACACTTTACTACAACAACTGCCGAGAGAAATCAAACAACACAAGGTATCCCTATGAAGCAGAAATACATACTGCAGAAGATCTTGCAAGCCTCGTAGTCTTTGACCATGTCAGCGCTGAGTATGCAGAATACCATCGCAAGAACGACAACTTCATCAAGGCAAACTGCATCATGCTTGATGTTGATAATAGCCATAGCGACAGTGAGAATGAATGGATAACGCCCAAAAATATCCGTGAAGCCTTCCCCGATGTGCCGTTTTATGTGTCATATTCCCGAAATCATATGAGGGAAAAAGACGGCAAGGCACCCCGTCCGAAATTTCATCTGTATTTCCCCGACAAAGAATTCACCGACGGGGAAGAATATGCAAAGTTAAAGGAGAGGGTATGTGCCTATTTCCCTTATTTTGATGCTAAGGCAAAGGATATAGCACACTTCTTCTATGGCGTTGAGATTCCACGTGTTGAATACTATGACGGCGAAACATTACTGTCGGAATTCATGGGAACCGTAGATATAAGCACAACCGATGATAAGCCATCCCCTTTCACAAAAGCAACGGAATATGACAGAATTCCTGTGGGAGAACGGAATAACACACTTCATCAAATTGCGCTGAAGCTTCTCACCCGATTTGGAGACACATCAGACACGGCGTATGAGTTGTTCAAGCAGAACGTCTACAGATGTGAAGAGCCTTTACCCGATAATGAAGTATCTACAATTTGGGACGGAGCACTGTCATACTATCGTAAAGTCATAAAGACCTCAGCAAACTATACCTCTCCCGACCAGTACAATTCCACCGAAGACTTAGAGCCTTCCGATTATTCCGATGTAGGACAGGCCTATGTGTTTGTGCGTGAGTACGGTGATGTTGTCAAATACTCGCCTGCCACAAACTATCTGTATTATACAGGCAAGGTGTGGACTGAAAGCGAATTGAAGGTTCACAGATTGGTACAGCAGTTCACCGATTCACAGATAAAAGAAGCTTCAGTGAAACTGCAAAGGGCTCAAAAGGCAGAGATGGATTCAGTGTTGAACATGGATGACATGGAGGCCAAGAAAAATAAACAAGAAGCTAACCGTGCAATGAAATATATGAAATTTGCACTTGGTAAGAGAGATACAATGAAGATCAGAGCCGTTCTCACCGAAGCCAAACCTATGGCCGAGATCGACAGCTCAATGCTCGATGCAGACCCGTTTATGCTTAATACTCTCGATGGCACAGTTGATCTGCGCACAAAGGAAATACACCCTCACACGTCTCTTGATTACTGTACAAAGATTACGAATGTAGGTGTATCGGCTGAGGGAGCAGAGCTGTTTGCAAACTTCCTCAAAACCATTACTTGCGACAATAAAGAGCTTGAAAACTACTTACAGCTTGTGGCAGGTATGTTTGCAGTAGGTGCTGTTTACAGAGAGAATCTCGTGATAGCATACGGCAGTGGACGGAACGGAAAGAGTACGTTCTTCAATCTCCTTGCAAGGGTGCTTGGCGATTACTCGGGGAATCTGTCTGCCGAAACTCTTACAGTAAACTCCCGAAAGAATAAAAGTCCGGAATACGCCGAACTCCGAGGAAAAAGGCTTGCTATTGCTGCCGAACTTCAAGAGGGTATGAGACTTGATACCGCCGTTGTAAAGAAGCTCTGTTCAACAGACCCTATATACGCAGAAAAGAAATACAGGGATCCGTTCAGCTTCATCCCTTCTCACACAGTAGTGCTCTATACAAATCATTTACCCGATGTAGGATCATCAGACGACGGCACATGGCGCAGACTTGTAGTAATCCCCTTTAACGCAGTGATTGAAAAGAATAACGACATCAAGAATTATGCTGAATATCTTTTCAATGAAGCCGGAGGAGCAGTCCTGTCATGGATAATCGAAGGTGCATATAAATTTATAAAAGCAGGATATGAAATCGAAGCTCCCGAGATCGTAAGACAGGCAATTAAAGATTACAGAGAAGCCAATGATTGGGTGAACAATTATCTTACAGAGTGCTGTGAGACAGGCAAAGGCTTCACAGAGAGAGCAGGACGGCTATACGAAAATTATCGTGATTACTGTAAACGCAACGGAGAGTTCACCCGAAAATCTGATATTTTTAAGGCCGCCCTTGAAAAAGCAGGCTTTGTTCATGGAAGAAACGGCAAAATCAGATATTGGACAGGACTTAAAATTGCTTCACATACCGATACATTTGATATGCCCTATGTAAATACTGCTGATATGCTCCCCGACTATGTTCTGCCAAGTCCTCCCGTGACGGCAAGTGACGGCTCAGACACAAATTCCTATGAAGATGAAAATGTGGAATTTTGAAAAAGTTTTGCGATTTTGCCGTCACTGCTGTCACAACCAAATAAACAAAAAGCCATTGGACAAAAGTTCAATGGCTTTTTGCTATTTATATGACAGTCATTCCGATTTCATAACAAGTGAATCTGCAGGCAAAATGGCATACATCTGACCGTTAATATAGAATTCGTATGTGCCGTCAGCAGTAACATTCAGAGTAATTCTGTATTCGTTCAGTTCTATGATAGACAGAAGCAAATTGAGAATATCAATAGCACTAAAACTATTCTTTATTATGGCTCTGTTGTCAACCTCATCCATATCAAGAATATTAAACATAGAAACACCTCAGTTCTTATAATCTGACACACATCTCGGTTAGATGTATAACGACAGTGAGCATACGGTTTTTGCCTGCTGTCTTGTGCCGTGTGACCTTGCTTTTGGCTTTGATTATATATAAGGTTTTTTGGGGGTGAGGGATAAAGGACTTTTGTTTTATGATTAATTGCAATTCTTATATATGTGTGCTATAATATTACAAAAGAGGTGATATTATGACAAAAACCGATGTTGTTGAAAAAATAATGAAAGTCGAAGACATTTTTTCATTTATTGTCAATGTTTATATTTTTCTTGACACTAAAAGTATAAGAGAAATACGTAATAATTTTAAGAAAGCTACAAATAGTGCTTTATCTGAAGAATTTGATAATATACAAAAATGGGCAGAGGAATTTAGTCTTGTTTCATTAAACGATTTTAAAGATTGGATTGATTTGTGGATATTAGATTTTAATAAAACAGCGTTACCACCTGAAGTTTTTTGTTATGTCACCTTGCAAAAGCTCGATGATGTTATTGGCGAACAGTCAACAAGCAGAAAACTTATTCTTAATAAAGGGCCTCTTAACACTGATGATAGATATCGTCTGTATTTAAAACCATCAGAATCATATTTTCAAAAAACTTTAAAAAAAGGGAGAATTATACGAGGGAGACAAACGGTAGAATACGACACAGATACTTTGAATGCGAATTTTTATAATTTTGAGGTTATAAAAGAAACTCAATTGCATGATTATAATCCACAAATAACAGAATACAGTCATTGCTTTAATGATCTTAATGAGTTGAAAATTGCTTGTATGCCTATGTTAGACAAAGAATGGTTCGTTGTATACAAAAACCATGAAACCAAGGAGTTTTCAATTGAATATGATTCAGCACTTACTTCTCCACATAATGAAACCATCAAAAAACTTTTAATAGAATGTGAAAATCAGAAAGTGGACATTGCCTTGTTTCCAGAATTAGCAATGACACCAACTACACAAAAATATATAAGAGAATTTTTAATATCAGCTAATTTTAAACACCTAAAGCTAATATTTTTAGGCAGTGTTTGGGAAAATAATAGTAATGTAGCTTGTTTGTTAACTGGAAAGGGAACTGTTTTAATTCTCGAAAAGAAGCAAATTCCATATGAACCATATGATAAAGATGAACATTGTAATTATAGAGAAGCTATAGAAGGAGATCATCAGATCAAATTTATAGATATACCCAAAATCGGAAGAATCGTATATTTAATTTGTGCTGATTTTAACAACGAAAGTATTAATACGGTATGCTCTGTTATGCATGCAAATTTTGTGTTTGTCTCCGCGTATACTAACAGCTCATATCTAATGTCAGAAACAGCTCGCTCTCTCGCAACACGCAAAGGAGTTTCAACAATAATATGTAATTCGTGTGCACCTTTACAAGATGTGGATCAACACATCGTCTATTGTTTAGCGCCAAAAGTTAAAGACCACCAGTTACTTGCGGAGGAAGTTTTTAGATTTTCTGGTTGCACAGGAGATAAAAATTGCAATATGTGTATAAAAACTTTTGTCCTAAGTAAAACATATACTTGAATTAGTAATATTTTTATGTTATTATAATATAGGTGAAGTATACGCATAGTTCACTTCAAAGGAGGCTTTTACATGGCTACGGAAACCACTCTTATTGATGTTAAGGATTTTCAAAACAAAAATAGTGATAATATAGAAGCGGTAAGTGATTCAATATACAAATTGGTTTTTGAATCTTTGACACACGAAAGAATAGACTCGTTAGAGAAAAGTTTTAAGGCTTTATCTGACAATTTTGAAACTATTAGCAATGCTCTTAATATAGAGAATGATAACAATAACATATGTTTCAATTATGGCAGAATCGCAGCAATGACAGAATTGGTACTTGATTTGATTGATGCTAATAATATATCATGTACATTAGAACAAATTTCAAAGAATTATGCACTATTGTTGCCGGTATTAGAAACTATTCAGCGACACAATACTATTTCTGGCGTTCAATTAAAAAAAGAATTAAAATTTAAATCAAGTAGTAATCTGTCAAATTTTGTAAGAAGAATTGACAAATATGAATTGATTCATGTGAAGAAAATTGGTACTACAAGTTATTTATCTTTAACGCGGAAAGGTCAGCAACTGCTTTCACAGAGCAAACGCTCAACAGCAAATAAGGTTGAGCATCAAATACCGGTAAAACAAGTATATGTTTTGTTGGATGAGATGTCTGAAGAAATTGGTAAAGTTAAACCTAATAAATTAAAAGTATTACATGCGTTGTCTTCACAAATAGATATAAAAGAAAAGGGATTATTAAGACATAAAATTGATATGGTTTTTAAATCCAGTGAAAAATTAAAAATATCAAAGATTAGAAGTATGCCTGATCCTGCAAAATCTTATGAAAATAGGTTAGAGCAAGAAAATAATATTTTTATACTGCATACTTATAAATTAAATGCAGAAAAAAACAGTAAAGAACTAACCGGCTATATTTATCATAGTTAATTGGTATTATAATCAATGTTTATAATGTACTTTATATTAAAAACACTATAAACATAAAATTGATTTAGATAACAATCTTTTTTACATGTACTAGTATACATGTAAACATATTGGAGGAAAATTATGTTTGATTTATTTTGCAATAACCTTGCATCAGAAATGACGGATGAAGCCGTACATGAATTTATTTCTGCAAATGATAAGATTTTTTTCGAAGAAATTGATAAGACGATAGATTCTGTAAAAGATGGACTGGACAAAGAAGCATTATTTGACACTATACGTCAGCAATGTAAAAATGAAAGATTCTGCAGTATAGTAATCAATATTATTACTAAGCAAATAATACCATATGAAGATATGGAATATTTCAGAAGCCTTGATTACGAAACTTTTAAAGAAAAGATAGAATACTTGTTCAAGAATACAATATTACAGTCTGAATTAGATGAGGTTGTAAAAGCAGAAACCGCTTTGAGTGACGAAGAAGTTGATCGCTCGATGAAGTTGTTGAATACAGTTACAGACTGGGTAATCATTAAAAGATTCACAGTTAAGCGTTTCTGTTATGAAGTTTATGAACTGTTTAGATTTGATAATCTAAAAGCTGAATATCTTTTTAATTTATATTCCAACAATGCTCAAAGCTTAACCAACATTGCGTTATTTGCTAATATAGATTTGTGTAAAGATCTAAAAAATGATATGGATAAGATACTTGATATATTCAACAATATTTTTGATAACGACGAATCTGACGAAAAGTAATTCAATCGTCTTATAAATCTACTACCTTTAATTGAAAAATCTCTCTTGTATAAATTACAGGAGAGATTTTTGATTTATATTCTAATAGTCAAATATATTTTTTCAATTTAACCCAAGCGAAAAGCCATTTTTTACTTACATAGTATATACATTCACTTAACTGTATGAATGGATATATCATATTTTAATTTCTTAAAGGCACATAAAGATGGTATCTTCGCTGGGAATGATTACACAATTAATCCTAGCGGTGATTTTATAGACTAATCCACATATTTATGATATAATTTATTTCAAATCACACAACCTTTTCATTCTGATTTGTGTCTTAAAGACAAGCGCTCAAAAAAGGAATTCCTAAATCACAAGAAAGGAGAGTGCATATGTACTACAAGCATGAGCAGGACGAAACACTGGTAATGCTCACACTTGCCGGTGAACAAACGGCTTATGAAGTTTTGGTGACACGATATCAAAAAGCGGTAGTATCGTCAGCTGTTATGATTACTAAGAATCATTTTATGGCTGAAGATGCTGCACAGGATGCTTTTGTTACGGCTTGGATGAAACTTAATACTTTGCAAGACCCTAAAAAGTATGGTTCCTGGGTGTGCCGTATTGCCAAAAACTGTGCTCTGAATATGATAAGCAGATACCGAAGCTTTCTTCCCCTTGACGTAGTGGATAATCTGAATATTACTGATGAAGGGGCAGAGAATCCGGCAGAGCTTTATGCACTGTCCGAGGAAAGAGACGAAGTAAACAAAGGCATTGAGAGGTTGCCTGAGAAAGTGCGACAGATCATTCATCTGCACTATTTTGAAAATCTTTCCATTGCAGAGATCGCAGATCGTATGCGTATTTCCGAAGGAACGGTCAAAAGGCAGCTTCACGATGGCAGAAAACGAATCAGAAAGGAACTTTGCGCTATGGATGAAAAGTATAGTGATACTCTTGTACAGCGTGTCATGAAAAAGGTTGAAGAACTTAAACTGTGGCAGGTGAAAAATGACAAGAGTGGATTTGAAAAAGTATATGCACAGGTGCTTCGCGAGGTGGAAGAGCTTCCCGAATGCACTGAAAAACAACACGCACTCGCTGACGTGCTGATGCGAGGTTGGTGGTGGCTCCCCGGTGATAAGAACGATGCTTTGTTTGCCAGAATCAGGGAAGCGGCTTTGCAGGGGAAGAACGATGAAGTAATGGAGTTTATCGTCACCCGTGAAGACAGTCAGGTATACGGCGGTGCCAAGCTCGATTTTATTCGGGAGAAGCAGATCCCCATTCTTGAAAAAGCAGGACTTGTACATACACTTGCGAGAGAGTGGTTTTGGTTAGGGTATGAATACTTCAGAAACGGTCAGACCGAGAACGGATACGCAGCATTCGACAAGGTGCAGTCTCTCTTGACTCCTGCGGACAGGTATTATGCGCTTACGGTATATGCGAGAGAAGTGGAAAACAAAATGGAAGCAGGTTACCGAGATAAATATAAAAATCGGTTTGTGAACAATGCCACAGCCGAGGAATTGCGCCTGATTGACGGCAGTTTACGACATTGGAAACAGGAAGAATACGGGGAAGGTTATATGTATTCCTTTGATCGTAATATTCTGAGTATGTTCCATAATATATCCCGTTGTGACGGTTGGTTTTTCGATGAGAAAATGGCTGTGGGTGAATCACGTACGGGGACAGACGGTACAAAATTGACTTTTGTTTCTGGCGAAGAAACCGTAGAGACACCGTGCGGAGTTTTTGAAGATTGTCAGCTTTGGGTTACCGAGCAGTATGGGGAATACAGCGGATACTGTATCAATAAAGCATGGTATAAATCCGGTGTCGGCATAGTAAAGTATGAGCATACCATAGATGATCTTACTGATGTACGTCTGCTTGCAAAATACAATATTTCAGGTGGTAAAGGACTCCTTCCCCTGGCTGTCGGCAATACGTGGGAGTATGCAGATACATACGATCACGACGTTATGATCTCTGAGTTTAAGGTCACGGTTACTCACTCTGACAGTGAATCTGTAATGCTTGCGACACGGGGATTTGCTGAACGATTCCGCTATGATGAAAACAGTTGGCTTGATATGATCCAGCAGATCCGTAATGAATATTGGATCTACGAAAATGATGAAGGAAAAATAGGTGATGTTTCACTGCCGCTTGAAAGGGCCGAGGCACTGGCAGTCACACCCATGGAAAAGGCACATTCCAAAGCTGCTGTGTCGGTTGCACGCCGAATTATAGCCTGTGAAACTCCCGGAAACGATTATACGGGACATTGGAATTTCTTTGATAGAAATAATGTATACTTAAAAGACGGAACCCTGAGAATCACTCATGGCCCCAGATGGTCGTTTGAACTTAAAATGATCATGGGAGTCGCAGATACCCCGTTACTTTATAATGATATCTACGGTATTCTCAGCGATGCCACAAACTGTATCTGGTCGGATGAATGGCAAATCGGAATGACACCTACCGTTGAATACCATCGTTTTGACAGTTCAATCAGAACAAATATATCCTGTGAAGACGGCGGATGCATTACTACTAAGGCGGGAACCTTTGAGAACTGTCTGAAATTATCAATGGACATTTATGGAATGGAAGACGGTCTTTCATATCGCGGTGGTAAAAAAGTCTATTATTTCGCAGATGGTATTGGTATCATAAGAACAGAAAATGAATACTGTGACGGTGCAAGAACAGCAGTATACGAGCTTTCGTCCTATGAAGGAACAGGTAATGGCTATATGCCTATGGCTGACGGTCTTGTGCGTCGATATGATGCTCTTGATCTTACGGATGGTTTTATAGGTGGTACAGAGTATACTTATGTGCAAGACAGTAACGGAGAAATCGTAATTTTCAAGGATGCCACAGGTATCCGCAGATTACCGCCTCCTATAACCCGGTATAGTGCCGTTCAGAGCGAGATGATTGAAGACAAGCTCTGCTCAGAAGGAAATTGGCAAGAGGGACAAATGATGTATGGTGTCAACAATTTTCATTTGTTGCTTCATGCTGTTGCAAGGCCTAGTCATAATATCTGGACTGCCAAAAGATCGATAGAAGTCCAGGGATTCAACATGAGACTTATGGAACTTTTCGGTGATGACGGTAATGTGCCTCCTGCATGGTATTCTGCTTATGCCTGGTGTGCTCTTATAAGAGCTGCAGCATATTTCGGCAATGGTGAGCCTGAGAATGGTTACAACCACCTTGAGATCATGATCGAATATTATGAAATGGCGAATTCTTTCAAGGAGGGTGAACTTCTTGATGTGGGAAATGCCGAGGTCTTTGGCGGTGTGAAATATCAGTTCAATTCGGAAAAGATACAGCTTCCAAACGGACGCTTTGAGCCTATTGAATACGGCTGGCGTATGTCAAATTCGCCTGCTCTCCCATATGAAGTTCTTAACCAAAGTTCCGGATGGGAATGGTTTAATTCCGTTCGCGGTGAGGAACGTTTCAAGGAGTATATTGAACGAGCCAGAAAACTGTGCGATAAGTAATAACAATAATACAGTCGCGAGGAGCCTTTTTTGTTGCTCTTGACGGTGTACTTATGTCATTAATACTGAAAGCATATATAAGCAATGCCATGTTCATTATTACAGGACATGAGTAACACACATCTTTTATAAAAGTGTACCTTTACAAACACCGAAACCACAGGGTAATTCCTGTGGTTTTCGTGTTTATAAAAGCTTGTTGACGATAACAAATATATTTATAAATCGGGTTGACTTTTGTAAAGAGCTATCTTATAATAAATAAAAAGGCGGTGCAAAGTATGACAGATACAAGAACACACGGGTACGCAAGAGTATCAACCAAAGAACAGAATGAAGCAAGACAGCTGAATGCCTTGCGAGAGTTTGGGATTTCGGAGAGGGATATATACGTTGACAAGGTCAGCGGAAAATCATTTGACAGACCCGAATACCAAAGACTTCTTAACTCTATTCGTAAGGGCGATTTGCTGGTTGTTTCAGCCATTGACAGGCTCGGGCGTAATTATACGGAGATACAGGAACAATGGCGGTATATCACCCGTGAGCTTGGCGCAGATATAAAGGTTCTCGATATGCCACTGCTTGATACAAGAACAAGCGGTGAAAGCATAGACAGCAGATTTGTTTCTGACCTTGTATTACAGATTCTCTCATACGTTGCTGCGAAGGAAAGGGAGAATATCAAGGCGAGACAGGCACAGGGCATTGCAAATGCAAAAGCACAAGGCGTGAAGATCGGCAGACCGAGAGCACAGCGTCCCGAGGGATGGGACGAGATATATCAGAAGTGGTGCAACAAAGAGATCACAGCAGTCTCGGCTATGAAGGTGTTGGGACTTAAGACTAATACTTTCTACAAGTTTGTGAATGAGGAGAGGGAAAAGGAGGCTAAACAATGAACGTAGTTCTTTATTTGAGGTATTCTGACAGCAAACAGCGGAGAGAATCAATAGAGGGACAGCGTGCCGTCTGTACTGAATATGCGGAACAGCATGGTTATACCATTGTCGGAGAATACGTAGACGAAGCATTCAGCGCAAGAACAGACGATAGACCTAACTTCCTGCGTATGATTAACGATAGTAAGAAGAAAGTATTTCAAGCTGTAATTGTTTATCAGTTAGACAGATTCTCACGAGACAGGTATGACAGTGCGAAATACACGTATGCCTTGAAAAAGAATGATGTAAAACTCATAAGTGCAAAAGAAGCCATTTCCGATGAACCCGAGGGCATCGTGCTTGAATCAGTATTAGTAGGCATGGCAGAATACTATTCCAAAGAGCTTTCACGTAAAGTTAACAGAGGAATGGCTATCAATGCCGAGAAGTGTCTGTCAAACGGTGGTGCAACTCCCCTTGGATATAAGATAGAAGATCACAGATATGTTATCGACGAGAAGACGGCGCCGATTGTACGAGAAGTTTACGAGAAATATGCTGACGGATGGACTGTCAGACAAATCTGCGAAAATCTGAACGAAAGAGGTATCAAAACTTCCTCCGGGGCAAGTTTTAACAGGTCATCCCTTCATGTGATGCTGAAAAACCGCAAATACCTCGGCATCTACATATACAAAGGGATAGAGCATCCCGGCGGTATGCCACAGATAATCGACGATGAATTGTTTGCACGTGTGGCCGCCATTATGGAGGGGAACAAGGCAGCTCCCGCAAGGTCAAGAGCGAAAGCAGAATATCTTTTGTCGGGCAAGCTCTACTGCGGTTACTGCAAGGAGAAAATGATAGGACACAGCTCAAATCAGATCAGCAAGAAAGGCGTTATTTTCAACTACTACAAATGTAAGAATTCGGGTGGAGGTAAGCCCTGCAAAAAGAAGCTTGCAAAGAAAGATTACATAGAAGATGTTGTTGTAAATGAGTGCCGAAATCTGCTTACTCCGAAGAACATCAAGAGAATTGCCAAAGAGATGATGTGGGTGATCTCAAACATGGAGAGCAAAGCAGAGCTTCAGAGACTTGAAGGGTTGATTGCGAACGCAAACAGAGAAAAGGACAATCAGATGAAGTCACTCCGTATGTGTTCGGATGATACCATTCGGAATATGATTTTTGAGGATTTGGCGAAGATCGGTGCAGAGATAGCTGAGCTTGAAAGACAGCTTGAGATCGAGAAGGCAAGACATTTTGTGGTTACCGAGGAACAGGTGATAGAATTTCTTGAAAGTCTTGCCAAAGGTGATGTTAACGATATTACATACCGCAGAGCACTTATAAAAATGTTTGTGAATAAGATCTTCCTTTATGATGATAAGTTTACTATCACCTTCAATACAGGTGATGAGGAAGTGGAGATCTCTGATAAACTCTTTGATGAAATAGAAAATGGCCTTTCGGGAGAAAAACTTTGTTTATCATCCAATGTGGTCCACCAAAAAGAACAGGATGCACAAAGTGCATCCTGTTCTTTTTTTGCCGACGTATCGGGCCGAGCCTCGCAGATCTGCGAAGCAGATATACCTGGGTTTGCGAACGGGAATAACTATATCCAAAGAGACACTATCCCGCAAACCAAGGTTCGACGTGCATCCTTCTTAAATAACACACAAAAGGTCGGTGGAGTACCACCGACCTTTTTGTTTTATGTTTTTCCACATCTTACAGTTTTGCGTCTTCTCTGTACTATTCTCTGTCTTCCGAAATAATATAATCTATTCAAATCACACGATAACGTCGGAGGTAAGTCCTTCGATATCGCTGAGATTTGCACTTTCTGCCTGGCTGTATGCATTAGCCATATCCTGGAGATCCTGTACGTGCTCCTGGATCATTCTGTTGATCAGCTGGATATCATCGTCCAGCCCTCTGAACTTGGTTACGAATGCGGTTGCCGCATCGCCTTCCCAGACTGATGAAAGTCCGGTCACCTGATTTGTCATCTCGGTTGTAAGGGAGCTGATCACGCTTCCTCTTCCGCTGAATTCATTTGATACGCTGATAAGCTCAGCGGGTGTTACTCTAAGAATACCTTCCATTGTATATCTCTCCTTTTCTCTTCTCTCGTATTATCAGTGGTATGTTCTTGTTGCTGCGATCTCTGCGCTTGTTGCCTCTGCCTGCTGATACTTTGATGCAATCTCAAGGAGGCGGTAGATGTATACTTCGATCGCATTGTAGAAGTTTGTCATCTGGATCTTGTCATTTGTGAATGCGGTGTGGAATGCGTTGTTTGCCTCGCCCTCCCACATTGTTCTCAGTGTCTCCTCCGTTGATTCAAGCTCTCCGATGGAGGCTCTCAGCTGTGCGTTAAGATTCTTAAGCTCATTCGCCTTTGCGATAAGCTCGTTTGCCGATACTCTGATCATAGTAATTTTCCTCTTTTCTTATTGTGTTTTTGTTTCGTTTTTGCCTTTTGTTCTTTCGACGTTATCATTATACCACTCTTTTTCTTTTCTCGCTCAAAAACTGACAAACGACACTTTTCCGAGGATGAATTGCACTTTTTATCCGAAA
>JAZUBE010000109.1:0-2773 GCA_045638325.1 Eubacteriales bacterium | reverse complement strand
TTGACTGCAGGACTACACGTTATCTCATATAATGACCCTGTGATAATTTCAGGTAATTCCGGAAAAAATATAAATTTTTCTCCAAAAGTGTTTGATGAACACAGTGGTTATGTACCCTCATCCATAAAAATTCTGTCACTTCCGTCATCCGAGTGCGGTACTCTTATATATGATTCTTCTCCATTGGAGATTGGCAAATCAGTATCTGTACTTTCTCTGAATTCAATGTATTATAAACCAAGCTCAACGGATGACACAGAATTTATATTCAGTCCGGACAATAAAACAATCTCACGGTGTATCTTAAAACAAAAAGAAGATAAGAATTCCCCACCCTCCTCATATACCGATGAAAGTGTCACAACATATACAAAGTTAAATACTATCGTAGGAGGATACCTGAAAGGTGTAGATCCTGACGGAGACAGTATTGATTTTGAAATCGTAAAATACCCTTCAAAGGGAATTCTCTCAGTCAATGATGACAGTACCGGATTCTACACCTACTATCCTTATAGCGGTATAAGCGGAAGTGATTCTTTCACTTACAGGATCCGTGATTCATACGGTGCATACTCCGGTATATACACCAATGATATTTCTATAGAAAACAAATCTGCAGTTTCTTATGATGACATGAAGGATTCCTTTTACGTCTCTGCAGCCACTGACATGATACAAAACGGCATTATGCAAACACAAAAAACCTCAGACGGCGAGCTTTTTCTTCCGGATGAGCCCGTTTCCCGTATCGATTTTCTTATAATGGCAATGAAGTCAATGGGCGCAGGAGATGCAGAACATATATCCTCAACACCATTTGCAGATGATTCCTCGCTTTCAATGTCTGAAAAAGGATATCTTTCGGCAGCATATGAACTCGGAATAGTAAAAGGCTCATATAACAATGGTGAACTTGTCTTTATGCCCGAAAATGAAATCGATGGTGCTGCTGCCGCAACTATAATAAACGGCATCCTCGGTCTTCCCGAAAACCCTGATATAAGCGTTTTTGCAATCGGCGATGATGCACCGGTGTGGGCACTCCCACAGATACGTGCACTTACAAGTGCAGGAATTATCGACAAGCACAATGTGCCAGTAAATGACATCCTTACACGTGAAAATGTAGCAGTAGTACTTTCGGGACTTATGAAAAAACTCGCATAAATTTCTCATTCGAAGAATATATCATGACTTTTCCTGCAATAATAATATCGTACCCTCTGTGTGACATATCAGAAAACAAAACAGTTTTCTGATACCGTTGCAATAACAAAAATCTATATGTTATTGCAGAGCAAAGAAAGGAAAGGTCAAAGAATATGGATAACCAGAACAAGAATCAGCAGAATAATCAGAATCAGAATCAGAACAAGAATCAGCAGAATAACCAGAACCAGAATCAGAACAAGAATCAGCAGAACCAGAATAATAACAAGAAGGATAGCGACATCCGCTAAGCTGCCCGCAATAGTCTTTGCAGGGTACATGAAGGAGACACGGATCATTTCGTGTCTCCTTTTTTCTGTAAAATCTCATTCTAAATGGCTTTATTGTATTGTATAAACAGCGCAAATATGATAAAATAGATACACTATTGTTTTACTGAGGTATGATATGTCAGATAAAAAAATCGCTCTCGATTATACTCTGCTTAAACGCAAGCTTTTCGATAAATATTATGCACGTATGAATGATATGCAAAAACGTGCTGTATATACCGTGAACGGTCCCCTGCTCATTCTTGCAGGTGCAGGAAGCGGAAAGACTACAGTTCTCGTAAATCGTATAACTCACATGATTCGTTACGGTAACGCATACAGTTCTGAATATGTTCCTCCTGAGACTGATGAATTTACGATAAGTGCTATGGAGGCAATGCTTCAGATAGACGACCGCGAGATGCTTGGTGAATATCTTGAGACGTTCACTGAAAATGCACCAAAACCCTGGTCTGTACTTGCCATAACATTCACAAACAAAGCAGCAAACGAGATCAAAGCAAGACTCGAAAGCGCTCTCGGTGAGGAAAGCGGTGCCGCTAAAGAGATCTGGGCAGGAACATTTCACTCTGTGTGTATGAGGATCATCCGCCGCTATGGAGAGATCGCGGGATTTAACCCTAACTGTGGTATTGCAGATACGGACGATGCCAAAAAACTCATTGCGGATTGTATGAAAAAGCTTAACATCGATTCCAAAAATCTGCCGATAAAAACTGTTATGAATCAAATCAGCAGAGCTAAGGATAAACTTATCGATGCATCCGAATTCGCTATGCAGGCAGGAGCTGACTTTAAGCTCAAACAGATCGCACAGATTTACGATATGTATGCCGCACGTCTGAAAGAATCAAATCTGCTTGATTTTGACGATATTATAATGCAGACTGTTCTTATGCTGAAAAATTCTCCCGAACTGAGAGAAAAACTACAGCAGAGATTCCGTTATGTTTGCGTAGATGAGTTTCAGGATACCAACGAAGCTCAGCTTGAACTGACGATGCTCCTTTCCGGTGGTTATAATAACGTCATGGTAGTTGGTGACGATGACCAGAGCATTTACCGGTTCAGAGGTGCTACTATTGAAAACATCCTGCAGTTTGACAATATGTTTGACAGCATAAAGGTCATAAAGCTGGAGCAGAATTATCGTTCAACGAAAACTATTCTTGATGCTGCCAACGGCGTTATCAAAAAAAACCAACGCAGACGCGGAAAAAATCTTTGGACTGACGGTGCCGAGGGTGATTCGATCTCCCTTGTGAAAC
>JAZUBE010000108.1:0-2630 GCA_045638325.1 Eubacteriales bacterium | reverse complement strand
CCTGAGCCGTCATTCTCCAGGAGAACATCCCCGATAAACTCCACTGCTTTTTCATTTACTTCACCTGCAATCGTATCGTGAAGAAGTCCTCTTTCACGACACCATGCTTCAAACTCACCGCCCTCAAGCATATGACGTATCACATCGGATACGTTATTCGTAACCTCCGCAGCTTCAACTTCAGCCTCGGGGATCTTCTCAACTACCGACACGGCTTCGACCACTGCATCAGTCTCTTCGAACGCTGCAAGCATTTCCGCAGCAGCTCTTGATTCAAGCTCGATCTTCTGTGCATCTTCCGCAGAGAAAGGCACGGCAGGTGCATCGTAGAATCTTTCGTATTCGGGCTGTATCTCCACTCTTGTACTCTTTTTACGGAAAACATCCGGCATAACCGCCTCAAAATACTCATCTATCTTTGCCTTTGCCATATCGGGAAGTCCGTCTGTATGCAGCCTTGATTTGATACCTGCCGCACGTCGGATCTTATTTTCTGTATATTTTACCGCAGCACCGAGCATTCCTCGGACACCGCTTCTTCTCAGGGCAGGATAATATTCCACAACGATCTTTCTTTTCACATTATGTGCACAAAGTGATCCGCAAAAAGCATCTCTTGAAATAACGACAGCATCGGTACCAATGAAATGTTCCTCGTTAAATATTGAGCATGCCGCTTCAATAGCCCTCGGGAAATGATGCATATATTCCTCGGGAAGCTCAACTCTGCTTCTCCGCTTATCGTAATCTGCAAAGGATTCAAGGATCTCACCCTGCATAAGCCGTCCACCCTCAACAGCAGCACTCATATAAAATTCTCTCAGTGTAGCAGTCTCACAAAGTTTCGGTATAATTGAAAGAGTTGCCTTTGGAACAGGCAGTTTATATAGCAGACAATAATCGCATACCCACTCAGCCATATACTTATCAAGAGCAGGATAAGTATCTCTGTACGCCATCCAAAGTCCGCAGAGTATTTCAACATCATGTGCAGGATCCGATTCATCGGAAAGATTTATTATCTCGTAGATATAAAGAAGAATATATGAAAGATCAGCGTAAATGTACTCACCGGTTTTGGCAAGATCTCTGAAATAGAGATAGAAACGGCTCTGATACAGATTCATCTGAGAATACTGAGGAATGTAGGAAAAAAACGGAATATGCTCACAAGGCTCACCCTTCATTTCACGATAGCGAATAGCATCTGTACGGAATCTCTCGTAAAAGCTCTTCGTTGCACCCCATGTATATACCTGAACATTTTTTATAAAAACAAGCCCGGGATCATATGAAAAGCAAAGCTCCTCTATAGCTTTTTTGGAATTAACAGTCGTATATGCGCCCTTCCCTGCATATTTACTTGATGAAGCAGGCGGAATTACCATACCACCGTTATCCCTCGACTTAGACTCGCCGGGAATAACAAGTTCGGCAAAACCGTTATCTTTATTTTTATCGTTCATTTTAGGCCTCCTACGATCTTGTAAACATATGTTCCGTATCATTTAATTATACCATAGTATTTTTCGTATGTCAATAAATTCTCGTGAAACTGTCTTTTTATTATTTTCAAAAAACTATCCCCCTATACCCGAAGGTATAGGGGGAAGAAGTTTTTACTACCTTACCGCATTATACGGGAATCTTAATAGTCTGACCTACATGGATAGTGTAAGGAGCTGCGATTCCGTTGTACTCAGCGACAACAGTATAATCTACACCATACATTGCAGCGATTGAAGCAAGAGAATCGCCGGACTGAACGGTATATGTTACGTAACTTGCAGCAGCATTTCTCAGGCTGAGAGTGCTACTACCGTTAGTATGGGGGTTATCGTTAGAACCTGTGTAGGTTACATATCTCAGCTTACCGTGAGCTGTCCAGTTTCTGGTGTTGTAACCTGCAACGCTACCGATACCACCTACTGCAGTGATCTGTACATCGTTATCCCACTTAGGAGTACACTCTACAGCAAGACCGTTACCGATGTAAATACCGATATGTCCGCTCATCCATACTGCCTCACCGATCTCAATTACAGACCAGTCAGTAGAACGCTGATTGTTAACGTAAGCAGAGATCGCATCGGAACCGAAGTCCGGAACACCGTTGGAAGTATAAGCTGCACCACCGTACTGCTTATTAACGTTACCGCTCCAACCCCAGAGGATACCCTTGATGAGACATACACAGTCGAATCCGAAGGTATCGGAGGACGCCGCATTGATCATCGCAGTTCTGGTTGCATTCATGTTATAAGAATGGTTCTGAGTATATCTCTTCTTATTCGTAGCGTTCATAGGAGCACCGAAGCATCCCATGATATACAGAGTCTTAAAGTTCTTAGCAATATGAGCAGATCTGTTAGCAAGCTCCCAACCTGTAGTACACTTAGTAGAGTAGTCTACAGATACGCCGATGTTACCGGCATTATTGGTAGTTCCGCCGGATGATCCACCGGAATCTCCACCGGTATCGCCACCGGTACTACCACCGGAAGAACCGGAATCGAGATTGATTCTGCCGACACCGTCGATAGCATTTGAGCCGGGAACCCTGTTGGTTCCGGCAATACCGGAACCGGTTACGCCACCCTTACCGGTAGTCTGGATTCCGGCGAATCCCT
>JAZUBE010000107.1:0-3558 GCA_045638325.1 Eubacteriales bacterium | reverse complement strand
GATCACTGCAATCTCCGCGCAGGCAAAAATTGCATTGAGTGCAATAAGGATTACCTGCAGAGCTATCTGCCATAATATATGGTCGTCCAAGATGTTATCTCCTTTTTGTAAATGCTTTTCGTTTTTTGATGTCAGTTCTGTGGTGTATAGAGGTCTTCAGCGAGCTTTTTTGCCGCTTCTCTTTTAGAAACGAATTCTTTTATGAGGCAGTAGAAAACTGCGCATACGGGAACACTGAGAAGCATACCAACAGCACCGAAAAGGCTTCCGCCCACAGTTACCGCACAGAGCACCCAGATTCCGGGAAGTCCCACGGAATTTCCCATGATGCGGGGATAAATCACATTGTTGTCGATCTGCTGTATTACAATGATGTACACAACAAATCCTATCGCTTTGATGGGGCTGACAATGAATATCATCATCGCGCCGAATCCCGTACCGATAAGAGCACCGAAAACGGGGATAAGTGCGGTGAGGGATATTGTTGCGGATACCATTAGAGCATAAGGCATTCTGAAGATAAGCATTCCGATATAGCACCAGAGGCCGATAAGCACAGCCTCAGTGAGCTGTCCCGTGATAAATCCTGTGAAAATATCACCTGACATATGGAAAATGTGAGTGACCTTTTCATATGCCTTTTCAGAGAGGATAGCACTGAGAAGTCTTGAGAATTGACGTCCGAGTCTTTCCTTGGAACCGAGAATGTAGAGGGACAGCGCAAATCCCACAACGAAATTGAACAACCCGCCTACAACGTCGGAGGTGATGTCTATTGTGGTGGAGATTACGGTACCACCTGTATTTGAGATTCCGGAAAGAAGACTCTTTGAAATGGAGTTCCAGTCGATTTCCTCGAAGAATTTCGCAACATCGATGGGAAGATTCATATGCCCTACCCATTTTTTTACATTCCCGATAAGCTGTTCAGCGTGCTTGGGGAGAGTCTGCAGCATACTGACAGCGGTATTTTTCACCTCGGGAAGAATCAGCCCGATAACAAGTGCGACTATGCCGATGATAACGAGCACACTTAGAGTAAGGCAAACTCCGCGGCGTATCTTTGGCCAGATCTTTCCGTTTTTTTGATTAAGGCGGCGAAAGACTTTGTTTTCGAAAAATCTCAGCGGAAGATTTATGACGAATGCGAGAATAACGCCGATGAAAACAGGTGCAAGTATCTGTCCGAGATATGATATCCACAGAGACAGAAGATCAGTATTCTGAAGCACTGTGTAAAACAGTATTGCCGCAAATATGATCAGGACTGTTTTGAGGGTACTTTTTTTATTTTTGTTCATGATGGCAGGATCGGCGGATCACTTATCCCCCTTTTTCTTTATTGCGCCGAGGAGATATATCGCACCGATGATAACAAGTGTTACAAAGAAAATACCGAGCATGCCCTTACCCATAATTGGAAGAGTATCGACGAAAGCGTCAAATCCGGGTTCCTTTGCAGACGTGGTTTCCGCTACGGTCTCCGCAGTCTCATCTGACATACTTTCAATTGCAGATTCCGCAATGGACTCAGCGGTTGTCTCTGTATCTTTTACATTCTTATTTGTATCTTTTTTCATTTGGTATCCTCCTCTTTACATTACAAAATTAAGTATCAGTCCGCCGGCGATAACAGATGCGATCTGTCCCGATACATTTGCACCGATGGAATGCATGAGAAGGAAGTTCTGGTTATCCTCGGCAAGGCCCATTTTATGCACGACTCTTGCGGACATGGGGAATGCAGAGATTCCCGCAGCGCCGATCATGGGATTGATCTTCTTTTTTGAGAAAAGATTGAGGAATTTTGCAAACATAACACCACCTACGGTGTCGAATATGAACGCCACAAGACCAAGTCCGAGGATAAGAAGCGTCTGAGGCTGAAGGAATTCATCCGCCTGCATTCTTGCGGCAACGGTGATGCCGAGAAGAATGGTGATGAGATTTGCAAGTACATTCTGAGCAGTCTCGGAGAGAGAGCCGAGCACACCGCACTCACGGATAAGGTTTCCAAACATGAGGAATCCGACAAGTGCCACGGACTTGGGTGACACAAGACCGGTGATCGCAGTGATAACGATGGGGAACATGATTCTTGTGAGCTTGGATACATTCTTCTGCTCATAAGGCATACGGATAAGACGTTCCTTTTTGGAGGTAATGAGTCTTATCACAGGGGGCTGAACGATAGGCACGAGAGCCATATATGAGTATGCCGCAACGATAATTGCGCCGATATACTCTGATTTCAGCACATTTGCAACGTAAATGGATGTGGGGCCGTCAGCAGCACCGATTATCGCAATTGATGCCGCATCCTTCAGATCGAAGAAGAATGACGCCATGCTGAGCGTGAAGAATATTCCGAACTGAGCTGCCGCACCGAAAAGCATGAGCTTGGGGTTTGAGAGCACGGGCCCGAAGTCGATCATAGCACCGATTCCGATGAAAAGCAGCAGAGGGAACAGCTCATTTGCGATACCCATGTCAAAAAGTTCGCTTATGATGCCTCGTTCCACCTCGCCTGCAGCGTTCACCTGATCGATCGCACCGGAAACGGGGAGATTTACAAGGATTGCACCGAATCCCATGGGCAGGAGCAGGGTTGGCTCCATGTCTTTTTTGACTGCAAGGAAAATGAGTATTCCGCCGATGAGCCACATGACGGGCATTTTCCAGTCAAGATTTAAAAGATTACCAAAAAGTTCTTCCAAAGCTTATGCCTCCGTTTGCATTAAGTTATACGTAATCAGCATTATTGTAGCACAAAACATGCCCGGTTGTCAACTGTTTGGAGGACGAATTGCATATGAGTATATTTTAATGAATATATTAATGAATATTTGCATAAATGTTGCAAAAGGAGGAAAGTAGTGGTAAAATGGAATCACCACACAAATTGAATAATCTGTTTTGCGTCAAGTAGGCGAGGGCACACACTTTTTATTTGGTAAAAATGTATGCTCTGTTTCGTGTGCTTTGCTTTTTGGTGCAAAACTGCGAATTCAATTTGTGTGGTAGCAATGGGAGCTATACGTTTTTCGGTGTGTGTAGCTTTTGTTGCACACACTTTTTTATTTGGAGGCAAAAACAAAATGAAACCGAAGAAGCTTTTGTCAGTATTTCTTGCCGTTGTGATGATGGTTATGATGTTTCTTGTGTCGGTCATTGCGGAAGAAGTGACGTACACTTATACCGTAAAGGATGGCGGTGCAACGATTACCGGTATAAGTGGCAACATCTGTGGTGATGTGACTATTCCTATCGCATTGGGTGGATACGATGTAAAAGAGATAGGAGATTATGCGTTCTATGACTGTATCGGACTTACAAGCGTTGTGATACCGGACAGCGTAACAAGTATAGGGAGCCATGCGTTCTCTGACTGTAGTGGACTTACAAGCGTTGTGATAGGGAGCGGTGTAACAAGCATAGGGAGCTATGCGTTCTCTGACTGTAGTGGACTTACGAGTGCTGTGATAGGGAACAGTGTAACAGACATAGGGGGCTATGCGTTCTCTGGTTGTATCGGACTTACAAGCGTTGTGATAC
>JAZUBE010000106.1:0-3920 GCA_045638325.1 Eubacteriales bacterium | reverse complement strand
CAGCTGGGTAATGAGCAAACTCACTGCAGATAAAGTCTGGATCACTATAATGTCTAACATCAACGTAATTGCAGTTGCAAGCCTTGCGGATGCCGCTTGCGTGATCCTCGCTGAAGGTGTTGAACCGGATGCTGATGCGCTTGAGGCCGCAAAGAATAAAGATGTCACACTTCTGTCAAGTCCTCTTGATGCATATACACTTTGTGTCAGGATTGCAGAACTGACAGGAGATAAAAAGTGAGCCGTTTTTTCTACGATCTCCATCTTCACTCATGTCTGTCTCCTTGCGGAGACGATGATATGACTCCTGCGAATATCGCCGGCATGGCGGCACTCAAAGGACTCGGGATCGTAGCACTCACAGATCATAATACAACAAAAAACTGTCCGGCTTTCTTCAAAGCCTGCCGTGCACAGGGAATAATACCCATTGCAGGTATGGAGCTTACAACTCTTGAGGACGTGCATCTCGTATGTCTGTTTCCCGATCTTGAATCGGCGATGGCTTTCGGCGAAGAAGTCGATTCCCGTCGTTCTCCCATGAAAAACAGACCTGAGATCTTCGGGCGTCAGCAGATCATGGATGATAAAGACACCGTGATCGGTGAGGAGGAAAGAATGCTCCTTTTCGCAACCGAGCTTTCTCTTGAAGAAGGGAAGAAGCTCTGCGAAAGCTTCGGTGGTGTCGCTTATCCTGCTCATATCGACAGAGAGTCAAACGGAATCGTTGCCATACTCGGTGAGGTTCCCGAAGAATCTAACTATTACGCATATGAGCTGAACGACAGAAGCTCAGCCGATGAATATAAGGAAAGATTTCCGCACCTCACCGGAATGATACAGCTTGTTTCATCCGATGCCCATTATCTATGGGATATATCGGAAGCTGAGAATTCCATTGAAATACCCGATGAGCCGTACAGCAGCGATCTTGTAAGACGCAATCTCATTAAAATAATCAAAGGAGATACAAAATGAAAGAACTTTCTCTGTATGTCCTTGATATAACAATGAATTCGGTAAGAGCAGGTGCATCCGATATCGGTATCACCCTTATCGAAAAAAATAATATCCTTGATATGTATATCACGGATAACGGCTGTGGAATGACAGCCGAACAGGTAGAAAAACTGTCAAATCCCTTTTTCACCACCCGTACTACCCGAAAGGTGGGGCTTGGTGTTCCGTTTCTCAGAATGCTTGCGGAAATGACCGGCGGAAATGTTTCCATTAAGTCTGTTCCCGAAAGTGAGAGCGAGGATCACGGAACTGAGGTACACGCAGTCTTCCATACGGATCATATTGACTTTGTACCTCTCGGAGATATAGTCGAAACGGTGATAACCCTGATTCAGGGAAGTCCCGATGTAAATTTTGAGTATCTCCACGAGACTGAGGCAGGACAGGTAAGACTCTCGGTACCCGAAATAAAAGCTGTCCTTGGTGAGGATATACCGCTTTCAAGTTTTGAGGTGCTTGAGTGGATCAAGGGATTCCTCACAGAGCAATACGATGCTCTGAAATAAATTTGTTTATAAAAAATAATATAAACCAACCGAAAGGAAAAGTATCATGAAATCACTTGAAGAGCTGATGAAGATCAGAGAGCAGATGAAAGACAAAGTAGCTATCCGTAACGGTTCCGGAGACATCCGTGTCGTTGTAGGTATGGCAACTTGTGGTATTTCTGCAGGTGCACGTCCCGTTCTCAACACATTCGTTGAGGAAGTAACCAATGCAGGCCTCACCGAGAAGGTAACTGTTACCCAGACCGGTTGTATCGGTATCTGCCAGTACGAGCCCGTTGTTGAAATTTTCGAGGACGGCAAGGAAAAGGTTACATACGTAAAGATGGATGCAGACAAGGCACGTCGCATCGTTAAAGAGCACCTCGAGGGTGGTAAGCCCGTTGAGGAGTACACCATCGGCAACACAAATCTTTGAGATTAGGAGATAAAGAGTTATGATAAGATCTCATGTACTTATTTGCGGAGGTACAGGTTGTACATCCTCCGGAAGTGTTACTATCCAGGAATGTCTCCAGAAAGAGCTCGAAGCTAAGGGCCTTTCAGAAGAGATTAAAGTCGTTCAGACCGGTTGTTTCGGTCTTTGCGCACTCGGTCCGATCATGATCGTATATCCCGAGGGCACCTTCTACAGCATGGTTACTGTGGATGATGTTCCCGAAATCGTTGAGGAGCATCTCCTCAAGGGACGTATTGTTGAGCGTCTCGTTTACAATGACACCGGCTCCGCTGAGCCTTCTGTTGAAATCACTTCTCTTAATGATACTGCTTTCTATAAGAAACAGAAGAGAGTTGCTCTCCGCAACTGTGGTGTTATCAACCCCGAGAAAATCGAGGAGTACATCGCAATGGACGGCTACTTCGCGCTCGGTAAGGTTCTTACCGAAATGACTCCCGATGACGTTATCCAGAGCATTCTTGACTCCGGTATCCGTGGTCGTGGAGGCGGTGGATTCCCCACCGGACGTAAGTGGATGTTCGCAAAGGCGAGCGTTTCCGATAAGAAGTACGTAGTTTGTAATGCAGACGAGGGTGACCCCGGTGCATTCATGGACCGTTCTATTCTTGAAGGTGATCCTCACGCTCTTATCGAGGCTATGGCTATTGCCGGTTACGCTATCGGTGCTGATGAGGGTTACGTTTATGTTCGTGCTGAGTATCCCATCGCTGTTAAGAGACTTAACATCGCAATCAACCAGGCAAGAGAGCAGGGACTCCTCGGTAAGAATATCTTCGGTACCGACTTCTGCTTCGATATGCACATCAGACTTGGTGCAGGTGCGTTCGTTTGCGGTGAGGAAACCGCACTTCTGCCCTCTATTGAGGGTAACACAGGTGAGCCCCGTCCCCGTCCTCCGTTCCCTGCAGTTAAGGGTCTGTTCGGTAAGCCTACCGTTATCAACAACGTTGAGACCTACGCTAACATTCCTCAGATCATCCTGAAGGGTGCTGAGTGGTTCGCTTCAATGGGTACCGAGAAGTCTAAGGGTACTAAGGTATTCGCTCTCGGCGGTAAGATCACAAACACCGGACTTGTTGAGATCCCCATGGGTACAACTCTCCGTGAAGTTGTTGAGGAGATCGGTGGCGGTATCCCCAACGGCAAGAAGTTCAAGGCAGCTCAGACCGGTGGTCCTTCCGGTGGATGTATACCCGCTTCACTCATTGACACTCCCATCGACTACGATAACCTTATCGCTATCGGTTCTATGATGGGCTCCGGCGGACTTATCATCATGGACGAGGATACTTGTATGGTTGACATGGCTAAGTTCTTCCTTGAATTCACTGTAGATGAGTCCTGCGGTAAATGTGCACCCTGCCGTATCGGTACTGTAAGAATGCTTGAGATCCTTGATAAGATCACTTCAGGTAACGGTGAGCTTGAGGATCTTGACAAGCTTGAGGAGCTTGCATCTTATATTAAGAGCGCATCCCTCTGCGGACTTGGTCAGACCGCACCTAACCCCGTTCTTTCCACTATCAAGAACTTCCGTGACGAGTATATCGCTCACATCGTTGATAAAAAGTGTCCCGCAGGTGTATGTAAGAGCCTCCTCTCCTACTCCATCGAAGCTGACAAGTGTAAGGGATGTACACTCTGTTCAAGAGTTTGTCCCGCAGGTGCTATCAGCGGTAGTGTTAAGGAGCCTCATGTCATCGACACCACTAAGTGCGTGAAGTGCGGCGCTTGTATCGAGAAGTGTAAGTTCGGTGCAATCGTAAAGAAATAATAAGGAGCGAGTGCTAAAATGGATATGATAAATCTTAAAATAAATAACGTTGAATACAGCGTTCCTGCTGGTATCACCGTCCTTGAGGCGGCAAGATACGCAGGTATTGACATTCCTACTCTCTGCTACCTCAAGGACGTAAACGAGATCGGTGCTTGCC
>JAZUBE010000105.1:0-10781 GCA_045638325.1 Eubacteriales bacterium | reverse complement strand
GAATGTCACCGTTCAATGCCCAGTCGTCATAATCCGGCGCTCTCATATCATGAGGCTTGCCGGAAAGAGGCAGCGGTGCACCTATTCCCTGAATAAATACGGTACCGTGCTCACGGCAGACAGCGTTCTCCCTCTCTTTATCGTTATAATCGGGATACATCCTCTCAAGCTCCTCAGCAGTCACAAAGAACACATCTCCGTGAATGTGGCGCTTCAGCGCAGGGAATGCGTGACAAAGAGCTCTGTCAGCCTCACTCATTGCACGAACGATGCGGCGCACGGTATCGTGAAGATAATCCTCGCATCTCTCCTCGGGAGTAATAACCCTCTCCCAGTCCCACTGATCAACATAAATGGAGTGCAGGTTATCAGTCTCTTCGTCTCTGCGGATGGCGTTCATGTCTGTGTAAAGACCCTCGCCGGGCTCAAAGCCGTAACGGTGCAGAGCCATTCTCTTCCACTTTGCAAGAGAATGCACTATCTCAGCAACCTTTTCCGCATGGGGAATATCAAAAGAAACGGGGCGCTCAACTCCGCTGAGATTATCGTTCAGTCCGCTTTCGGGAAGAACGAACAGGGGCGCTGAGATACGCCTGAGATTCAGCTCCTCAGAGAGTCCTCTGGCAAATGACTGCTTGCATACCTCAATGGCACGCTGGGTATCACCCATTCCAAGGGCAGTCTCATACCCTTCGGGAAGGATCAGTTTCGTCATGGTACACCTCTTTCTTATGGTGATTATCCGTGCGGGACCGCATCCCGCAAATATTCATACTTTAATATTATATTACATACTATGCGAAATTGCAATAGATTTGACAGAAATATTTTGAATTTGTGCAAAAAATGGGGTAAATATCGGAAAGAAAAAGCCGTTTTGCAGGATTCGTGCATAAATCCTGCAAAACAGCTTGTGAAAGCGAGTGTATAAAGCTTATACTTATTCTTCGCTCACGGGGATCCACTCCGCAACTGCGGTATCGGGATGCTCGGGAAGTACGATCAGATCCATCGTTACCTCAAGGCCATCGTATTCTCCACCTCGGAAGAACCAGCCGCCAAATGTGTACCCATCCCTTACAGGGATCGTTATATAAGGGTAATTCTCACCGTAATGCACGCTTCTTCTGTTATTCGCCATAGTACCGCCGTTGGTATCAAGATTCAGCATACGTGCCGTCTCCCATTCTGCAACAAGTGTATGATCTGTATCCATTTCTACAATATAATCGGAATATATTACAGTACCGCCGAAATCCTCATGGTCTTCGGATATCATCCAGTTACGGAAAATATGATGCTTGGTTGATACAGGTACGGGAAGCTCTCCGTAAGGAAGTCCCACACCGACTGATTTTGTACCGCAATCATTTGCATACGATCCTGCATCAAATGTGACAGTTACCAGCTTCTCTGCCCATCCTGCGTATATGGTGTGCGCTGAGGGGTTGGTAACAACATCTGTGGAATAACAATTGTCAGTGCATCCTTCATCATAGAACCATCCGGCAAACACATACCCATCCTTTGTAGGAACAGGAAGTTCTCCGTATACATGATCAGTGTATATTGTAACCGGCTCATGTACTGTAGCACCGTCACCTGTGACAAAACTGAGCGTTACTGCTTTTCCCCAATCTGCATACAAAGTGTGAGGTTCAGGGTTAGATACAGTATCTCCCTCGCAGCACTGTTCAGTACATTTCTCATCGTAATACCACCCCAGAAACTCCTTATCTTCCATTGTCACGGCAGGGAATGTGTATGATGAATCATAATCTATCTCCGCTATAGCTATTCCATCGTAGGTGGTGTCGGCAGGCTCAGTCATATACTCACCTCCGCAAGGCTCATACATTACATTTACCTTCTTAGGAGTAAATACCGGATAAAGTCTATAGGGATTTCCGGGTATAACCCTGTCTGTTTTATAGCATCTTTTATTATGATACGCCTGACTTCCTCCGATAAAATACCATCCGTTAAAATCATAACCCTCTTTTTCCATGTCAGGCAGGAAATGATATGTACTTCCGTATTTAACATTTATAAATGAATCAATACATTCATTAGCATAAATGTCGTCAAACAAAAGCACAGTGGTAGCATTGCTCCACACAGCTACGATTGTGTGATCCTCCATTGCCGTTACAGTATCACCTGATTCTACAGTGCCCAGGCTCTCACCGTATTCATTGACTATTTCCCAATACATAAATTCATAGTTTTCCGTACATACAGGATCGTTTGGTAACTGATATGTATCACCGTATTTTACCTCTGTCGGGCTATAAAATTCAGCATGACTTTCATCCTCCACCAAATTAACAAAATCTGATCCGAAGTCAACGGTAAATGTCATTGCGATACGCTCATATTCTCCCTTTACAGTATTAGGATGATCCGGATGAACAAGCATACCCGGAAAATACTCCATTCCGTTATATTGTGATCCGGGGGCATCAAAATACCATTTAATAATGTATCCTTCATTCTCTGAATCAAGTTCCTTTTTCGGAGCAAGACCGTATTTTTCGCCAAATGCTTTTCTGTATGTTTTTAAACTGCCATTCTCCGGGAAAACAAATGTTACGGCTCTGTCCTTTTCCCATACTGCTCTGAGCGTGTGATCCGCTTTCTGAGCAACTTTAGTATCACTTGCACACGCACCGAGGTTTTTGTCATTCCCGTCAATTATTTCCCAATGCGAAAACTTGTATAGCTTATCAGATCTCGGCACAGGCAGTCCGCCATAAGTCTCTCCGTACTTTACAAGTATAGGCTTCATCTCCTCCGCAAAACCGCATTCGGAACCCGGATCAAAAGATACAGTTAATGTCTTCGGAGCTTTGATTGCGTTCAAGGTGTGATCCGCCTCCATATTAACAACACTGTTTTTTGTTATTGCTCCGTAATACCAGCCGTTGAAATCATAGCCGTTTTTGCTGAAAAGCTCTTTTGTTTTATTGGCATCGGGAACTTTTGTTCCGTATTTATTTCCGAATTTTACATTCGTATCCTTTACATTTTCGACTCCTGAGAGTCCGTAATTATATGTTACACTCATTGTTTTTACCTCCCATATTGCATATAATGTTTTTGTCCCCGCAGGGATATCCGAATATTTTGTGACCTTTGTTCCGCCCGATCTTGCGGTGTACCATCCGAGGAAGCGTTGATTTGTAGAATTTTCCGGCGATATGATTTCATGATCGCTTCTTTTTGCATACCCCCAATTATCTTGAAACAGCGAATTGTCGTCAAGTGTACGGTTCATAAATAACTTGATAGTGCTGTCAAAATATTCAAATTCATAACCATCGGTTCCATAAGTAATACCGGATACATCGATATTACACGGATTGTTGTTTATTCGATCCCGTCCCCAAAATGCATACCCTGTCGAAATGGAGAAATGCAGATGTGGAGCGCTTGATTCTCCGGTAGAACCCACCGTTCCGATCTTATCGCCATCATTTACCACTTGGTTTAGTGATACACATATTTCCTCCAAATGACAATACTGTGAATACAGATATTTGGTTGAACCATCTTCTTTTTTTACTTCATGCTCAAGGATTACCATGTTACCGACAGTATCATTGCAATAACCGTTTTTTACCTCATTTTCGCATCTGCCAGCTTGACACCTTTCGCCACCTTTCAATGCATTATAACTTTTACATCCGGAAAGAATCTTTACCACCTTTCCATCTTTAGCTGCAAGAACATCATAACCTCTTATGTCAATGCCATTAACATAAACATCAATTCCTGAATGCATACCGGCATTGTGTGCCCCCGTGTACCATCTACCAGTAGATACATCGCCTACTTCTGTACTCCTTACGGGCCATAACATTTTTATTTTCATAATTCCTCCTATTTGTTTTTATTTTCAATAAATACATCCATAACCGTACATTTTATTTCGCCTGTTTTCATCTTTCCAATGACTTCACTGATAAGTGTTTTGTATTCATCGTTTGAACAGTTGAAATTAACGTACTCTATGTCAGACGCTACATCAGATGGCATATTCCACCTGATACTGAAATCATCATAATACGATACAATGCCCCCGAAATACTCGCCCATACTGTAATTTAATCCATCAATACCGCAAATATCGTTAAACTCTTTCGAATCCATTCCCACATATATTCCCGGGTATATCTCTCCGGAATATCCGTCTGTTTCCACACTGCGAGGATATATGTCCTTCGGCAGAGGCTCATCGAAATTATCGGAATACTTGTTGAAGTAACATAATGCACCGATCTCGGGGATCCTGTAGCACGGTGTTCCGCCTCCGATTATTCCGAACAACTCCAACTCCCCGAACTCAGATTCTATCTCTCCGACTGTCATGTCAAGCAATCTGTAAAGCAGGCACTCTTCGGAATTTATTTCAAATTCGGGGAAAGAAGGCTCCGTTGTTGTTTCCTCTGTTTCAGTCGTCTCCTCCGTCTCCTCCACGGTCGTCATCACCGTGGTCTCGGTAGGGGAGGGGCTTGCTCCTCCCGTTGTCACCGTGGTCTCCGCAGTCGTCACCGCAGGCTCTGCGGTATTCCCTTTGCATGATACAAGCATAACGAGAGCGAGGACGGCTGCCCAGATAGCGGTGTGTTTTTTCATAATATAGGCTCCTTTGGTTTGTTCAAGAGTTTGTGTTACAACATCATAGTAGCACATTACCCACCTAATGTCAATATAGCCGTATGCGATGAAGTTATAATGATATCTCCCGGTTCAATATCAATATTGTAATATGGACTATTTCCGGAATCAACGTAGCTTTCTTTTGCATATGCAAACCAACCATCATTAAGCTCTTTATTAGCATCATCTAAACCATGTATATTGGGGTATGAGCCAAATACCCTATATGCCATGTACATTGCAAATCCGTGACACTGAATTGCACCGTTATACGAATTGCATCCGCATGAACCATATACATTATGAATAATATTGCCATTATTATCCTTTGCTATTGAGTGGGAATTGACTTCCGTACTTACATTAGTATAGTCATTAGGTGTCCCATATTCATGACTCCAATAATGACCGTGACAAAAAGTAAGTTTTAATTCATCCATTCTTTCTGTTATTCGTGTATTTCTTTCTTCATTTGTCATTTTTACCTCTTTCTAATTCTTCATAAATTTTTTTGAATTCTTCATATCCCTCTATACTGCCAAAACGTTTTGCCATATCCCTCAATGTCGGAATTTGATACTCATCACGTATTTGTGCATAAGGAAATTCATCGGAGTGATACCACTCTCCGATCGTAGTACTTCTTTCAACTTTCATATACGGAACTCCACTGTCAAGGATAATCTTTCCGCTTTCTGCATACAAATCATCTTCCGAGCTGTATCTTTCTGTAAGTTCTCCCCCGAATGATACAATATCACTGAAAAGTGTATTTATATACGAAAAGCTAAATCCGTCATAACCGTTAGTAAGCATTAACTTGCATTGATAGTTTTCGTTATTTCTCAAAGAAGGAACACTGATGTATCCACATTCGGAAAAAACATATGCATCGGTATCAAGACCACTTTGAATTGCAATCATATTAACATTATCCGAACACTTTATCTCAAAACTGCGTTCCGTATAATTGAATTTATCAGAGCATTCGATCACATAATCCGAATATGCTATGCATCTGATCTTGCTGAAGAGAGATTTACCCTCAGTCCAGATATCCGCAAATAGAACAAATCCATCAATGTCGGTAAAGCGAACTGCGATCTTTTCGTTAAACTGCTCGTCGTTTCTACAACGATCTTCGTACCGCACATAAGGAATAATGTATGATTTTTTCTGCACCTCATAGGTTTGGCCATGAACATCAGAATTCATTGTATACATAGCATATCCCGTAGTCACATCATATACTGTACACTCGGCAAGAAGCTCCTCAACGTCAAAGGAATCCACATCGGTTGTCGTCTCCACCACGGTCGTCATCACCGTGGTCTCGGTGGAGGCACTGCTCTCCTCACCCGTGGTCGTCACCGCAGGTTCGGCGGTATTATTATTGCATGATACAAGCATAGCGAGAGCGAGGGCTGCTGTAATTATTGCGGTGTGTTTTTTCATAATATAGGCTCCTTTGGCTACTTCATATGTATAGACGTATTTTACCCGTAAAGGTTACACTTTTTGTACTATCATAGTACCACATTATCCGTTTTATGTCAATATTACCGCCACCCCGCAATGCGCTTCATGAGCGCTGACACATCAGACAGTGTCACATACCCGTCACCGTTCAGGTCTGCCTCGATCTCGTCGATCTGTGCGCCTTTCCATCCTGCGATGTGCTTCATCATCGCCGATGCATCCGCAAGGGTTATTTTTCCGTCGCTGTCGGCATCCCCGGGGATGTACTCCATGCCGAGAGTCTTTATGATTCCTCTTGCGATGGCGCCTCCCATGCGTACCCTCTCGGGCTCAGTATCGATAATGGCGATATCCGCCCCATTGTCGATGAATGCACACTCCACGATCACCGCAGGAGCGTACGTCTCACGGATGAAGCCGTAGTAGTCGTACCCGTTGTACAGCCTTGTCTTTGCGCCTCGTGAATTCTGACCGAGCCGCACGATCTCAGCAAGCACATTCTCCGCAAGAGTCTTTGACAGTCCGCCGCCGCTGTAGTAGTACGCCTCAACACCGTCACCGCCGCCTGCATTATTGTGGATGTCGATGCACAGATCGGGAGCAAATGCGTTGCACTCGCGGATCTCCTCGGTGAGTGTGTCACACTCGTCGGTAGTGCGGCTCATGCGCACGTCGATACCGTGACGTATGAGCTGAGTATATACCGCAAGTGCGATGGAGAGATTGAGGTCAGATTCCCTAAGTCCGCACCCTACAGCACCGGGATCACTTCCGCCGTGTCCAACGCCGATAAATACTTTCTTTGCCATTATATCACTCCTTTCTCTCATGCTGAGTGCCGAAGTAGAATGCTATCACCGTCGTTGTGACGACCATCACATTGTCGGGCGATATCACTCCCCTCAGACTGAGCACCGCAAAAACCATCAGTACCACAAAGGTAATGATGGTCTTTACTTTAATGAGATTCGCAAGATTCTTTATAAAATTCTCCATAATTTTCTCCTTTCATGCGGGAGGGGAGACCCCTCCCCTACGTTATAACTTCCCACGATTTAACTTCATCGTGGATTTTGTCGATAAAAGAATTTCCATTCAGTGCCTTATACGCCTCATAAAGCATGAAGAAATTCTCTATCTCGTACTGCCTTATTTTTTCGCTCTCGCGGTTATTATAGTATATACGGAGCATCTCCGAGCGGAGCTGGCACCGTGTGCCGTCAGCGATCTTTCGGATGCTGACGATCACCGGTACTATCACTCCGAGGAGAACACCCGCTTCACCCACAAGAGTGATAACATCCGTCAGTGTCACTCCGTCCTTCTCCTTATCTGAAGTTTATCTTTCCCGAAAGCTCCCTTGCGATAACTCTGTGGCATTCCTCTGTGGGATGCACATAATCCGCAAGCATGGTCGTAATATTATCACGGTTTACAATAGATGAGTGTGTCATATCTATCATTTCGATGCCGTGATATTCACACACTTCCTTCTGCTTTTCGAAGAAATCCTCAAGTCCGAGGCTGTTCAGATGACCTCCCGTACCGCCTTTATAACCGATACCCCAGTTTGTACTGTATGAACCGTAGCTTCTGCAGTTCAGAGGAGTTATTACAAAGATCTTGCAGTACGGATTGTCTGAAAGTATCTTCCGTATGACGTATCTCATATTCGATACCATAGTACCGCCTGTCTCAATATCGTCATCCATGGTACCGAGGGGCACAGCGTTCTTCCAGTCATTCACGCCGTATGCGAGAGTGACCATATCGCATTTTGAAAAATCCGTGTCATCCGCAAGCTCACGGGCATTTCTGAGAGCGCCGTTTTTGTTATACACATATCCGGTTCCGCCGATGCCTTTATTTGTGAGAGTGTAGTCGTTCATATCAGCAAGGATATTCACCCATCGGTCGGGAGCTGATGCCATATAGGATCTGTAGGGCGATGATTCAATACCGGTAAGCTCACTTGCATACCCCTCGGTGATACTGTCGCCGAGAGCATACCATTTTGCACCGGAGCTCACCGAGCCTGCAGGTCCCACAGAATCAAGAGACTCCCTCAGTGCCTCTATTGCTGCTGTATTATCCGAAACGATATCCGAAACTGCATCGATATTTCTCTCTGCATTTACGATCCTTTCCTCGTAATCCGCAGGTACGAATGCACGTCCGGTATTCACCCATGCGTAGACCTTGCGGATAACGGGAGGGACTATCTCCTCATTGACCGTAACTATGACATTCCCGATACCGTCTGTTGCGACGCCCGCGATACGTGCCTTGACACAATCTGCGGTTGTCATGAGGGTACCTGCGTTATTGCGACCGTAGTTCCATTCAATAGTTCCGTCGTCAAGTGTTGTAAACGCATCCCAGCACTGACGCGCAGTAGTAACCGATGCTCCAAGAGGCTTACCCAGATAAAGAGTGGGTGCTGCGCTGTGCGCCGAGCCGTCAGCGAGCATAGGTGCCACAACAAATATCGGTGCAGCCGAATTGTTCGATGTGGATGCTCTTACTCCCTTAATTCTCAGCACATCACCGTTTTTCAGAGAAAATACGTTACTTACAAAGCAATCTGCCGTTTCTACGGAGGATGAGGTTATGGCATTCGAAGCATTATAACGCTGCCCCTTCTTAAAATCGCTGTCAGACGGGTCCACTACATTTTCATAACCGCCGTCGGACACCTCTGTATACATATATGCATAGATAAATCCGTCGGGAAGCACGTACAGCTTCGATGTGTCGGTACATTCCGTAGTATCATTTGCAAATTCGGGCTTCAGCTGCTCCTTCTCTGCGATACGTGAGGAAAGCGTTTCTTCAAGCTCCATCACATCACTGTCAAGTGCGATCACCGAATCTCTGCGAAGCGTCGGAAGAGACGCTGTATACCCCGTTGCAGTATCCCTGAGAGAAGCAGCACTCACCCGTCCGTCAATGTATCCTCTGATACAGTTTGTAAGGCTTTCCCATGTGAATCTTTTGTATCCTCCGTCTTCGGGGCTGTAGAGGATAAAATGGTCATCCTCTGCGGCACTGAGCTTCTCACCGTCGGTGGAGCCTCCCATAAGGGCTATCTCCTCACACTGTCTCTTTATGTCAAGAACCTGAAGAAGAAGCTCGCCTATCCTCGAATAGTCTCTTGCCTCCGCATTTCTCATTCCTCCGAAGGAATCACCCTCGGTATCGAAAGCAAATGCAGGAGAAAACAGCTCTGCACCATCCTCGCCTCTGAGAATGAGGCGGCATATTACGGGGCCGCCCGCCTCAAAGAATCCCGCACCGGGTACGAATATGCATACACCGCCACTCACCTCACAGTCGGCGGTGACAGTACTTCCGTCGGGCAGAAGTGCCCATACCTCAGCCATAAGCACACCCGACGGGGTGTATGCTCTGCCGCCCGAGGTGAGCTTTATCCTTATGCGATGGACAAGGCTGTCACCCTGTCTCACAGTCATCCTCTCCTGAACACCGGAATCATTCAGCTCAAGAGTTATGCTCTTTTCAATACTCCCGATCATGCCTCGCCCTCCTCACGTGAAAAAATATATCTGTAAATGACGACACGCCCGTCACCGCCGTTTCCGCCTGCCTTTGAAAATGTACCCGCATTACAGCAGCCGCCACTTCCGCCTGCGCCGGGGAATGATGCATTTGTTCCGTGGGATGCGGTATCCGTTTCGGGAGATACTGCACCTTCGCCATAGTACGAACTGCCGCCGCTTCCGCATGTGGGAGTGAGCATTCCTCCTGGTGCAGCTCCGTCACTGCCGTCACCGCCCGTAAACATTCCGACAGCACCGGTACCGCCGTTTGCAAATACTCCGCCGCCTCCGCCTCGGCCGCCCTTTGAGGTAAAACCATCAACAGAGGATGCACCGCCGTCCTCACCGGAGCCTCCGGGGACACCACGACCGCCTTTTCCTACCTTAACAGGTACACGATCTTTGGAAAATGATACGCTGCAAGCGGTAAGGAATGCGCCTGCACCACCTCCGCCGCCTCTGGCATCCATACCGTTGTGCGAGCCGCCGCCTCCGCCTGCGCCCTGCACCTCAATGTCGTAATATCCTGTCTCTGAGGGATATCTCTCCCACTCAAAGACGTATTCGCCGGGCTCTGTATAGACTTCCGCAATCTCTCTTACAAGCATGGGGGCTCTGCGATACACACCGTCACCACAAAGCACGGTGTCTTCGCCCGCATCGCACTTCACCGTTTCAGCCGCAGTTCTGATGCGTCTCATCTCGGCACCGTTCACCGCTGAGATCTCCCCGAGATATTCTCTGAGAAGAAGCATCAGATCCTCCTTGCCGGAGGCATAGCCTGCAAGAGTTCGTCTGTCGGTGATATCCTCCCCCTCAACAGAAGGCTCACTTCCCGCGGGAACATATACATCCGCAAGAGGAAGGTACGTAACTCCCGAAGCACCACCGAGAAGAGGTGGTGCGGGAGACTTTGCAGGTGTACCCTTCACCACCAGCGCATTTATGTATCTTCCCGTACGGTCAAGCTTCAGCGCAACCGTGTCTATTCTGTCGTAAGAGCTGTGCCCCTCATCCACCGCAAGGTGAAGAAGGCTTGTATTAACGTATGTGTATCCTGCAATAACTGCCGCACCGGGG
>JAZUBE010000104.1:0-3127 GCA_045638325.1 Eubacteriales bacterium | reverse complement strand
GATGGATTTAAATTGCTTTTTCATATTATCCCCCAAACATTGGTATTTTGATTGCGGATATGCAAAAGCTCCCCCGGGGAACGTGCCCGAGGGAGCATAGATTATCAGTCAACAATTACACAATCCATTCCAAGCAGATTTGCAAAGAAACGGATTTCCTCGGGACGTCTGCCATATACGAGAGATGAGTGGTGAGTTACGCCCTCACGGCTGATTTCTTCAAGGAACTTCTCAACCGGCATGTGAGGCTTCATAAATCCTCTTACAACGCCTGTGAAGCAGTCCTCTGCAGCATCGAGCATAGTTACGGGAGCACAAACCATCTTGAATCCTTCGGGAGCACGGAAGATGTTCACGAAAACAGCCTCGCCACCCTTATAACGTCCGTAGGTAACAACGGGATCTGCCGCATCACCGAAGGTGAAGGGGATCTCCTTGATCTCAGGCTTACCGGCACCGAGAGCACGGTTATACTCACCCATATGGCTGAGCATGAGAGAACCGCCACGCCAGTCGGGACAGAAGATCTCTACAAATGCGGTATCACCGAATCCTCTCATGAGAGCACCGGTAATAGCGGCGGTAAGAACGTCGCCCTCACCTGCATAACCTGTACCTCTTGCCATAGCCTTGCAAGCCTCCATGAAGGGCATGATCTCAAGGCCATCCTCGGGAATGATCTTTCTGAAGTTTACGGTAAATGCGTCAAGGCCCTCGGTCTCGATCCACTTTCTTACTGCAAGGCAGTTGAGAGTGGTGCGGTAGTGAGAATCCTCAGGAAGATCGCCGATGATCTCACACTCCTCAAGATCCTTTGCCATCTCGGCACGAACCTCAGCATCGGTAATGGAAGCCTTGATGTCGATGAGCTTCTTGTTGTCGTAAACAACCTCTACACCGAAGCGCTCCTTCATCTCCTCATCGGATACGAGGAAATCGCCCATTCCGTCGAAACTTCCGCCGATGGTACCAACCTTGGTACCTGCGAGAGAATTCGCACCTACAGCCGCACGGATGTAACCGATGGTTCTATCCATTACGTCGGAGATGGGGTAATGACCTGCGGCAATCTCATAAGGCTTGCCGTATCTCTTCAGGAGACTTGTCATATCCATAACACCGTGAATTCCGTGACACATATTAACGTGTGCGGGACTTGCGGCAGGGCCGAAATCGTAGGTATCGGTGGTGTCCATTACGATGATGGGGAGCTTGGTCTTAACAAGAGTCTCGTAGGACTCAAGAGAGGGAGAGTAAGCTGCATGCCATGTAACGATACAGTCAACACCCTCAGCCTCAAATTTTGCTACAGCCGCCTCAAACTCAGGCTTTACGCAGCAGAAGGGTGAACGGACGACTTCGATTCCGTTTGCCTCAAAACCCTGTGCGATCTTCTCATAGAACGCCTCGGTTCTGTCACGGATATCCTGCAGTCCGCAGTCATCGTAAAGCTTGATGTAAAGGGGCAAAAAGCCGATCTTTGCAGTTTTCATGTTGTTTGTTTCCTTTGTATGTTATAGAATTATTTTTGTTTTAATCGAGACGCTGTCTCGAGCTCTGCCAACCCTTTTTGAAAAAAGGGCTGCATCACAAAAACTTTCAAATAAATTATTTTATTTGATCAATTTGAAAGCTTTTTAAGTGGGGTTTGGGGCAATGCCCCGATAAAGCATCACCCATTATATCTCCATGCCGAACAGCTTTGCAGCGTTGGTACAGAGTATCTTCTCCACGTCCTCACGGGAGAGGTTCAGCTTTTCAGCCGCCTTCTTGAATGCACGAAGCTCCTCATACATGAAGGTTGTAATATCGGTCTCATCGGTCTCACGCATGTTGGGATCGTTTGACACATCACCGTAGATTCCGCGGGGTACCACGTTCAGGTACTTACCGTTCTCGGTGATACGGTACATACGCATCTTTGTGATGGGCATATCCGAGCCGAACATTACACGGTCCACACCCGCCATCTTGATGACCTCCTCGATTCCCTCGGGGAGACAGTTTGCGGTGAAATCCCAGTACAGATTGGTGGCACGCTTCATTACTTCGAATGCATCACCGAAATCCTCAACGGAGTATGCGCGTCCGATGTGTGCGATGATGACCTTTGCATTCGGATACTTGTCGTTGATCTCAAGCATCTGCGCAAGGTTTACGGGATCCTTCAGACGAAGGGATCTGGGAATGTGCAGCATTACGATGGCACCCAGCTCATCTGCAACCTTGAGGTGCTCGTGAGTGAGGTAATCGAAGATACGCACCTCTGCAGCAGGTATGTACGCAGGAGAATTGTTAAGATAAGGCTTGATTCCGCAGAATCCGCGGTTCACGATGGCATCACGGATCTCCTCTGCGGAGGTGTCCCAGTTGGTGCAGTAGAAGGTGGGGAATTTCTTTTCCTTACCTACTTTGATCGCATAATCATTGGTCTTTACAAGATCATGGGAAGGCCAGCCCATGAGGACTGCACGCACGTCCTTGCCGGGGAACATCTGGGAGTAGGACTGCATGAGATCCTCGATGGTGAGATCGGGTGCAACGATAGAGGTCCAGTCGACCATACCCTTACGGCTGGCAGCCTTGGTTCCTTCCCTCTCCATACCCTGAGTCCACACGTGAACGTGGCAGTCGATTATCTTATCGGGGAGAAAATCACGAAGCTCTTCTTCCCATACCTTTTTGTCATAATCAGTTACTTCTACGCCGAACATATATGTATCTCCTTTCGGCAGGTATATTTATACATATATATTTTAACATCAAAGAGGGTGGGTGTCAATATGGTAAGGGGTGATTTGGAAAAATAAAAAGAGCCTTCTCCAGCGGAGAAGGGGGACCGCTTGCGGTGGATGAGGAGAACATCGCAAAAAACAACGTAAAACCGAAGGGTACCCACCTCATCCGTCACCTATCGGTGACACCTTCCCCTGAGGGGAAGGCAAAAATGACACCCGCCGATCCGGCGGGTGTGTTAGTCTGTTATTCAAAAAGTGCTTTAAAGTCGTCGCGGTCGCGTATCACATCAAAAACCTGCCAGGTACTAATATTCTTAATATCGTCAAATAGTGTTCCCTGTCCTGTATGGCACCACTCGCGTGAATCCTCGGTTATCTTATTAAAAAGC
>JAZUBE010000103.1:0-5894 GCA_045638325.1 Eubacteriales bacterium | reverse complement strand
CCTCGTATCAACAATTCAGCATAACCAAACCCTGTTATTTATCCAAAGTTTTTTGAGAGGGGTTCGGGGAGTACTTTTTATCAAAAAGTGCTCCCGGCACATTTTAACTTCAAGTAATATCAATACCTCGCCGTGACAGGTGATCTGTCTTGCCCATGGTATAGAAGCGAGGTACGCTGTAGCCGTGAGAGTCGTTCAGGTGGACCCAGGTAATACCTGTCTGCCAGGTAAAGAAAGAAGTCCATCCTGTCATGACAGGAAGCCTGAGCAGGTACTCCGCCATAATAAGGAACACACCTGCGTGGCAGTAGAGAGCCACGTTCTTGTCAGAGCCACCGTCGACTACACGGAAGCGTTTACCATCTTCAATATAGCCATACTTTGCCAGAAGCTCACGCATTCCGTCATAGACCTCGTCTACCATAAATTTCGCGCTTTCTTCATTTCGGAATGCGGGGTGTGATGCCCACCTGTCTCCGAGAGCCTCCATTTCAGGAGAGCGCAGGAGAGTGGGATCCATCATGATACCCATGGTAACGCCTCCGCGTCCGTCCTCGCTGTAATGCTCCACCTCGTGAGCCCAGGGAAGGATCTCGATATCCTTCGAGAGCTTGTCTGCAAGATGAGCCGCAGTCTCTTTTGCCCTGCCGTAAGGGGATGAGTAAATATCGTCAATGCCAAGCCCAAGCATATCCTCGGCACAAGCCTCAGCCTGCCTGTGCCCCAGCTCAGTCAGCCTGTCAGTAACATAATCCGGATTCCCGTGACGCACTATGTACAGATTCATAGGATCACACCTCCTTATTTTTATAATACATGATAACATTTTCTACGTGATATAGCAATAGAAAATACAAAAAATAAGGTGTCACAGTGCAAATATTCGTCGATTTGTTTACAAATACCTCTTGAAAGAAGAAGTGAAGTCTGTTATTATATAGTAAGTATGTAGTTATATGAAAGGTATCATCATGAAAACAAATATCAGACGAATTGTGTGTATGCTGCTTGCGGCAGTAATGTTATCTTCATTTGCAGGATGTGCAAAGGAGGGAGAGATCCCCGACGGATTTACCCTTGCATCAAATGAGACCTGCGATTTCGATTTTATCGTCCCCGAAACATGGACTGTAAGTATGTCTCAGGGTACGGTTTCCGCATATGCGACTCTTGACGATCCTTCGTCGGTATCCGTAATGCCGGGTGAGCTGGAGAATACCGATACCACTCTTGATGACTGGTGGAATTCTTACAAGGGTGATCTTGAGGATCTCTTTTCTGACATTACATATGTGAGTGAGGAAGAGGCTGAGCTTGGCGGAGTCAAGGGTAAGTGTTACACCTTCACGTGTACTCTCGGCAAGAACGATGATGAGAATGAGAATGAGAAAAAGCCTGTCTACAGATTTGAGATCACGGCGGTTATCAAATATTCACGTCTCTATATGATGACATTCACCTCAACAGAGGACAGATATCAGAATCATACAAAAACTCTGAACGATATCAAGGAGCATTTTAAGTTTCACTGATGATTTATTTTGACTGGACAGCAACGACAAAGCCCACCGATGAGGTGGTACGTAAAGTGAATACTGTTCTTACGGAGGAGTGGGGAAACCCCTCCTCCGTTCATGGATTCGGGGGAAATGCCGCAAAGATCGTCTCTATGGCTCGTCGTGAAGTCCTTCGCGGACTTGGGTTCGGCAGAGAAGCTCCCGGAAAGCTCATATTCACATCAGGCGGTACAGAGGCGAACAATCTTGCCATTCTCGGTGCGGCATATGCCAAGGAAAAGAAGGGGCGCATCCTCATTACCGAGGGTGAACATGCATCGGTAGAAATGTGCGCCGCCATACTTGAAGCGGACGGGTTTGAGGTGGTGCGCATCCCCACAAAGAACGGTGTTCTCGATATTGATGCCATAAGATGTACCCGTGACGTGTCCGTGGCATCGTTTATGCTCGTGAATAATGAAACGGGTGCAGTCTACGATGTTGCCGCCGCCGTAAAAGCAGTCAGGGAAAATTCCCCGAACGCATTCATCCATACCGATGCCGTACAGGGCTTCATGAAGCTGCGTTTTACTCCCGAGAGACTCGGAGTGAATGCGGTCAGTATCAGTGCGCACAAGCTTGGCGGTCTCAAAGGAACGGGGGCACTTTATGTGGATAAGGATTCTCTGACTAAGAAAAAGCTGTCTCCGAGAATGCTCGGCGGCGGTCAGGAGGATTCACTTCGTTCGGGCACGGAGAATGTACCCGGTATTGCGGCATTCGGTACGGCTGTGCGTGAGGCTATGGAGACATTCACGGACAGGACTGAGGCTGTATCAGTGCTGAGAACACATCTTGAAGAAAAGCTGGCAGGTACACCTCTTGTGATGAATCTGCCGGAGACTACTCTTGCGAACATCCTCAGCGTAACAGTCCCCGGAATAAAGAGTGAGACTGTGCTGAATTATATGAATGAGCGTGGATTCTGCATTTCCGCAGGTTCGGCGTGCTCATCCCACGGACACGGAATGAGTATGGCACTGACAGGATTCGGGCTGTCTCCCGAGGCGGCAGATTCCACTGTTAGAATAAGCCTTTCCCATATGAATACAGAGAGTGAGACGGATGCTCTTGCAGAAGCACTTGCAGGTGCCCTATCTCTCGGTGGACTTAAAAACCATAAATAAAGGAAGATTATGAAGCTAAAACCTGTAAAAATAGGTAATACCGTGGTACCTCATGGGCTTTTCCTTGCACCTATGGCAGGGTTTACCGATCTTGAATTCCGGGAGATCTGCCACGAATGCGGTGCGGAGTTTTCCGTAACGGAAATGATATCCGCAAAGGCAGTGTGCTTCGGGGATAAGAAGACAAACGAGCTTGCGGTGCTGTCGGGCAATATGACAGCACTTCAGATATTCGGTCACGACCCCGATGATATCGAGACTGCGTGCAGACGACTTCTTGGTGAAGTGGTGCCGATATCTGCCACCCCGTGCTACGGGGTGGATATAAACATGGGGTGTCCCGTGAAGAAGATCGTGTCATCGGGTGACGGATCTGCGCTTATGCGTGACCCGGAGCTGTGCAGAAAACTGGTTGAAGCGGCAGTACGAGGCTCGGGCGATATTCCCGTGACAGTGAAGATACGTGCAGGCTTTGACGCAGAGCATAAAAACGCCGTTGAAGTTGCACGTGCTTGCGTGGCAGGCGGCGCATCAGCCGTGTTCGTCCACGGACGTACGAGAGAGCAGTTCTATGCGCCCTCATCGGATAATGCAGTGATCGCCGCAGTCCGTGATGTGCTTCCGCCTGAGATCCCAGTGATCGGTAACGGCGATATCGTCACCGTGGAGGATGCAGAAAAAATGCTCAGTGAAACGGGATGTGACGGTATCATGATAGGCAGAGCAGCTCTTGGCGATCCTTGGCTCTTCGGAAGGATCGCTGCAGCAGCAGAGGGAATCACACTTCCCGAGCCGTCAATGAATGAAAGACTCCTTATGGCGAGACGGCTCTGCAGAATGGTCTGTGAGAGATACGGTGAAGCGAGAGGCGTGCCAATGTGCCGCGGCAGAGCAGGACATTTTATAAGAGGTGTCCAGGGTGCTGCGCAGATGCGTGACAGACTCTGTCATGCCACCACCCTTGCGGAGGTAGACCGCATACTCGGTGGAGAATGATATGGTGATTTTTGTTTATACATTAAGGAGGACCTTGTGGTCCTCCTTTTCGTCATACCTGATTATACGTTACCCTTTATTCCGCTACAGAAAACACTATCCGTTCTTTTTTTACCGCATAATCAAGTGCAATCCTTGTTCCGCTTTTTGATGTGGTGCTGTTCCCATTATAATAGACGATGCAGAAACGGCTGTGGTCTATCATTTCAAAATTGCGTTTCACGTATACCGCTTTGCCCGATCTGCGTATCTTTTCGGGATAATATGTATCTTCGTATGACTTCAGCAGATTTGATTTATATGAATCATTGATATCGGGATATTCTGCCCTCACATAAACTCGTTTTATGTAGGGGTACTTTTCTTTTATTCTGGTAACAATCTCAAGGCAAAGATCATTGAAGCGGCTTTTGCTGCCGAAAAGAAAGGTATCCACGTTTTCTTCGGTGATGAGTTTTTCGATGGTGTCATAAAGTTGTTCTTTTAATTCTTCGGTTTCGTTTATAGTTCTGTGACCAAAGAAGCAACAGGTGTGTGAAATGTTTTCGTATAAAATAATGTCCACCTCCTTAAATTTTATAGATATACAGTGTATCCATAAACAACATTATACCACATAATATATCTAAAATAAATATACAATATATTTGTTTTGAGGTGGATATATGGCTATTAAAAGTGTTTCTATCAGAATTGAGGAGGAAATGCTGAATAAGATCTCCTATATTGCTGATTATGAGGGCAGAAGTGTAAATAGTCAGGTGCTTGTTTTGATCAGACAAAGTATTAAGGCTTTTGAAGATGACAACGGACCGATCGACGGAGATATAAATCCTGCTTCCAATGTTAAGCCCACACGCAAATAAAACGCAAAACGACCATCCGTAAATTCACGGATGGTCGTCTTCATTTTATTATATATCAGCCGATGCTGAACAGGATCTCGCCATAACTGGGGTAGGGCCAGAATTCGGGAGAGGTCATCTCCTCAAGCTCGTCGACCGATGCACGGATACTTGCCATAACGGGGAGCACACTGTCCTTGTAGAACATTGCCTGCCCGGTCACATCCTCAATATTCTTGGCATTGGCAGAGCAAATTTCAAGCTCTTTCAGATCACTGTACAGCTTTTCGGTAAGCTCATTCATGCGCTGTGCAGTCTCACGCTCATAAGTCAGCGTCGCAGAAATGAATCCCGCCTTCGCCATAGCATTCTCCGCAAGCTTTGCACCGTAGCTGCTCACCGCAGGAAGAATGTCACGGCGTACCATGTCGATCATGGTCAGTGCCTCAATATTTATGATCTTGGAGTAGTTCTCCATGAGAATATCGTATCTCGAACGGATCTCAGTCTCGCTGAACACTTTGTGAGTGCAGAACAGCTCAATGTTCTTCTCACAGAGATAGTAGGGCAAGCAGTCCGGTGTTGTGCGGAGGTTAAGAAGTCCCCGACGCTCTGCCTCAGCTTCCCATTCCTCACTGTAGCCGTTACCGTTGAAGATGATGCGCTTGTGATCGGAGATCACACGACGGATGAGACTGTGAAGTGCATCCTCAAAGTTTTCGAATCCCTCAAGCTCGTCCGCAAACTGTCTGAGCGACTCCGCTACCGCAGTGTTCAGCACCACATTAGCACCCGATACGGATGCGGCGGAGCCAAGCATACGGAACTCGAACTTGTTACCTGTAAACGCAAAGGGGGAAGTGCGGTTTCTGTCTGTGTTATCCTTGGGGAATTTGGGGAGAGTATGTACACCGATACGCATAAGCTCCTGCTCACGTGCATCGTATGCGCTTCCCTCAACGATTGAATCAAGAATAGCGGTCAGCTCATCACCGAGGAACATTGACACTATCGCCGGAGGAGCCTCAGCGGCACCGAGACGGTGATCGTTACCTGCAGAGGCAACGGAAATGCGGAGCAGATCCTGATAATCGTCAACAGCCTTGATAACAGCCGCAAGGAACAGCAGGAACTGCGCATTCTCAGAGGGAGTCTCGCCGGGTTCGAGCAGATTCGTGCCGGCATCAGTGGTCAGTGACCAGTTGTTGTGCTTACCGCAACCGTTCACTCCTGCAAAAGGCTTTTCGTGAAGGAGGCAGATCATTCCGTGACGCTTTGCTATCTTCTGCATAAGCTCCATTGTGATCTGGTTGTGGTCAACGGCAATATTTGTTGTATCAAAAACGGGAGCAAGCTCGTGCTGTGCGGGA
>JAZUBE010000102.1:0-6428 GCA_045638325.1 Eubacteriales bacterium | reverse complement strand
AGACCGCTTGGCCTCCGACTTTCAAGGTAATCGTTCTCCATGAGCTCGATAATACCCTTGTCGCAAAGTGCAGCAAGCTTCGGATCAAGAGGCAGTCTGCCGATAACGGGACATCCGTCGATGTTGTCACGCTCTGTGCCGCCGAAAATGTTGATCTTCTTACCACAGTCGGGACACTCAACGTAAGCCATGTTCTCAACGATACCGAGGATCGGAATGTTCATCAGTTTCGCCATATTGAGAGCCTTCTCAACGATCATTGAAACAAGATCCTGAGGAGTTGTAACAACAACGATTCCGTCAAGAGGAATAGACTGGAATACGGTGAGAGGTACATCACCTGTTCCGGGAGGCATATCAACAAACATATAGTCCACATCTTCCCAGATAACATCAGTCCAGAACTGTTTAACAGCTCCTGCGATAACTGGACCTCTCCATACTACGGGACGAGTCTCTTCTTCGAGAAGAAGATTAAGAGACATAACCTTGATTCCGGTAGTACTTTCAAGAGGCATAAGACCGTCACCTACAGTATAAACCTGTCCTTTTACGCCAAATGCCTTGGGAATGGAAGGACCGGTAATATCTGCATCGAGAATAGCGGTTTTGAGTCCGCGACGCTGCATGATAACGGACAGCATGGAGGTTACGATTGATTTGCCTACTCCACCCTTTCCGCTTACAATACCGATAACACGGTTGATCTTGGATCCCGCATGGGGAGCCTCGAATGTGGGCGCCTGCTGTTCTCTTGAAGAGCAGTTCGCCGAGCAGGTAGAACAGTCATGTGTGCATCCTGTTTCATCTGCCATTAGTATCATCTCCTGTCTTTGATTTATATATCCCTATTATTTTATACCAGTTTTTCCGTTTTTTCAAGAGCTAAACGGAAAGTTCTTGATTTTATTGCTTTTTGTGACCGCATGACAGTATCAGCACTGACACGATAAAATCAAGTATCAGTCCCCAACCGAGTATTGCAGAGGGATAGACATAAGGCATTCCGAAAAGGACTGATGCGGCAAAAACAGCTCTTATTATCGAGGATACGGTCAGATATTTTTTTGAATAGTCGAATCTGTGGGACATTTTATTGAGGATTTTTATAGTTCCGATAACAGCAGTAACACCGGTATTATCCGTACGGGAGACGAATGCACCTGTACCCGGAACGGGTTTTGATGTGACTACAGATAATCCAATACCATGCATATGCTCGGAGTTTCCGATACAAACGAGCTTTTTACCCGATGCTTTTCCAATGCTGAGCACAGCGGATATTTCATTTTTATCGGTAATGCATACAGCACCGCCATAACTTTTCTCAGCAAAAAGCCTTTCGGCAGCAGTTGAGGGAACATTTCCGTACAGAAGATCACTTCTGTCGTTTATTATGCCTGCACGACGTGCGAAGTTTACCTCTTCACCGCTGTCGTCGGTAAAATGGAAAAACGGAATACGTTTTCTTTTGAGAAAAGCAAGGCCTGAGACAAGCTCGGGATCAGCGGGAGTATCCACAGCAATAAATCCCACAAAGGAAAGATCGTTTGCAAGCACCGACATACGCTTCATGCTGTTATACGGAGAATTTCTCACGGCAACAGCAATCAGTGATGTGGCACTTTTTGATGCTTCAGATGCTGCGCTCAATATGCCGGAAAGAGCTGTTCTGTCAAGAGGTCGTTCTCCCTCGGGAGTACTGAATTTAGTACATTTTGGAATTATTTCATCAATTGTCCCGGTAAGTGCAAAACAGTAGTCGCCGCCCGATGTATAGAGACAGTACTGCAGTGCTCCGACGGTTTTGTGTTCAATGACAATCTTGGTGGTTTCAATACCTGAAATAAATTTTTGAAAGTCACATCTGTCTGAAATATGCTTTCTGAGAGCATTGGTTATTTCAGGACCGTATTTCCCTTTTCCGTACTTGGTACCGGTGTAAATGAGTGAGAAAAGTTCGTCACCTTCGCTGTTACACACATCAATATTTTTCCCGGAGGCAAAAGAAGATATAAGTTCAGATTTTCCTGTTTTCATCATTGATGAATCTTCTACGGCAATACCGTCACAGGAAATTAAGTAATCAAGCGCGCCAATATCACGTACTGTGACACCGTTATCTGCACAAAATTTCATGGAAATAGCATATCTGAGGCAACATGTTGCCGGTATTATCTCACCGCCTGCAGAAACAGCATAGGCAAGGAATATAAGCAGAAGTCCGATAAAATCAGCAGCACAAAGAGGAGAAAAAACTCCGATCGCCACAGCTGCAAAAGAAAATATCATAGCAAGTGTACCGGTAGTGGTACCGAGCCTTCTCGAGCTGTGCAGTCCCTGAGGTTCTCCTTGCGGAAGAAGGTTTATCTTTCCCTTCTTACCTATCTCTGTAGTTTCGCCTACGGCGCATACGACAGCTTTGGCACTTCCTGAAACTATCTTTGATCCTGCATAAATATAATCCTCGGGAATAGCCTGTTCGTTAGTAGTAATCGCACCATATGCGGAGAATTTCTGAACAACATTATCTTTTTTACTAAGAGATATGTCCTTGATGTAAAGCTCATCCGCATGAATAAGTTTTACGTCTGCGCATACTGTATCACCTTTTTCGAGAATAACGATATCTCCCGTAACAAGAGAATCTGCACGTATGGTAAGCGTTTTTCCATCACGTATGACTGAGCATACGGGAATCCATTTACTGCAGCTTTTTCTGCAGATAATACCGCAGGTAATGTATATACCAATAAAAGCAGCACATCCTGCAAGAAGTGCGAGAGTGATAAAGAGAGAGTCGCTGCATTTTCCGAATGCTGCTGCAGAAAAGGCAGCTATGATCATTATAAAGTATCCGATAGCGGAAAATCCGCTTTCGGCTCTGAGAAACATAAGAGGATGTCCCGTGTTCCACAGATCGTTTTTACCGAGCCTGTGTCTGAGTTCATTTACAGATCTTCGTCCAAGACCGGCAGACTCATTGGATCCGAGAGCTCTTATTATCTCAGCCGGGTGTTTTTTCTTCCATCCTGAACCTTTATCCATAATATCACCAAATATCACCAATATTTACATGGATTCAACGGTGAGTTTACCGTCAGTAATATCGAGGAAAACAGATGTAAGTTTTCCTTTGGAACTTATCATTTCGGAGGCGATCATATCCTCAACCTTAGTCTGAATGTAGCGGCGCATATTTCTTGCACCGTATTTTACGGAATAAGATTCTTCGGCAATAAACTCGGCGGCAGTGCCGGAATATCCGAAGGATATACCCTTATCGTGAAGTGCATCGGCAAGCTCATCAAGAAGGAGTGATGCGATCTTTTTGAAGTCATCTTTTTCAAGATGACGGAAGGTTATGATCTCATCGACTCTGTTGATGAATTCGGGGCGGAGGAATCCGGAGAGAGCTTTCATAGTACGCTCATGATCACGGTCATTATCCTCCTTTGTGAAACCTGCGTAAGCATTTCCGCCGAGGGCACCTGCATTTGTTGTCATCACGATGACGGTGTTTTCAAAGTTTACTTCACGGCCTGCGGAATCGGTGATACGGCCGTCATCGAGAATCTGTAGCATGATGTTCATTACATCTGGGTGAGCCTTTTCGATCTCGTCAAACAGAACAACGGAATAAGGATGTCTGCGGATACGCTCTGTGAGCTGTCCTGCATCATCATATCCAACGTATCCGGGAGGGGAGCCGACGATTCTTGATACAGAGAATTTATCCATGTATTCACTCATATCAAGTCTTACAAGGTTGTCGGGAGTTGAGAAAAGATCATTTGAGAGCACCTTTACAAGCTCAGTTTTTCCCACACCGGTAGGACCTGCAAAAATGAATGATACGGGACGTCTTGCGGCTGATACGCCCGCACGGCGACGTTTTATGGCTCGGGCTACTGCAGACACAGCTTCACCCTGACCGATTATTTTCGATGAGAGACGTGCTTCAAGTTGTTCAAGACGGTCGAATTCATCCTCATTAATGGTAGAGGCAGGAATACCGGTCCATATCTCAATAACGTCAGCAAGATCTGATATTTCCATTGTAACACTGTCACATTCTTTTCCGAGAGTGTCGATCTGCTCGGAAAGACGCAGAATCTGTGCCTTCATATCAGCGATATTCTTATAATATTCCTCGGTTGCTGCTTCATCGGAATCAGGTTGCGGAGGCTTGCTTTCAATATCAGAAAGGCTTTTTTCAAGTTCGTTTTTACGGTCGACCGCTTCCCTTCTTTCATTGATAGCTTTACTTGAAAGTGAGATGTGAGAAGCCGCCTCATCAAGAAGATCTATGGCTTTGTCCGGAAGGAATCTGTCGGTAATATATCTCTCGCTGAGCCTTACAGCCCATGATAGGACGTTATCGGGGATCTTTATACCGTGGAAGGTTTCATAATAATGCTTGATTCCGCGAAGGATATCTTCGGTATCTTTAGTACCGGGTTCATTTACGGTAACGGGCTGGAAACGACGCTCAAGAGCAGAATCCTTTTCAATGAATTTGCGGTATTCCTTGAGAGTAGTAGCACCGATGACCTGGATCTCGCCACGCGAGAGCGCAGGTTTCAGAATGTTTGCGGCATTCATGCTGCCTTCCGCATCACCGGCACCGACGATGTTATGAACTTCATCGATGACAAGAATAATATTACCCGCTGCCTTGATCTCATTAAGGAGAGCAAGAACTCTTGATTCAAACTGGCCTCTGAACTGAGTACCTGCAACAAGTGCTGTCAAATCAAGCAAATGAATCTCTTTATCGGCAAGTTTAGCAGGTACATCGCCGCTTGCTATTCGCAGAGCAAGACCTTCGGCAATTGCTGTCTTACCTACACCGGGCTCACCAATAAGGCAAGGATTGTTCTTTGAACGGCGGCAAAGTATCTGAACAGAACGGTATATCTCATTATCTCTGCCGATTATTCTGTCAATTTTACCTTCTTTTGCCTTAGCTGTAAGGTTAGTACAATAGAGAGAAAGATATTTCCTCTTGTTTTCATCGGGTTTTTTCTTTTTTTTGCCGAAACGACTCTTTTTTTCTTCTGGAGCATCGGGAACATCTCCCTCTTCCGAATCTTCAACATCAGGCGCAGAGCCGTTCATATTAGCAAGGAAATTCTGCATAAAAGGAAATGTCGGTGCACCGCCGTTTTCAAAAGAACCTTCATCAATGCCCTCCATAGCAGCATCCATCTGCTCTGTCACTGCATCGACCTCTTCTTCCGTAATGCCCATACTCTCCATCATCTGTTTGATAGGGCCGATATTCATTTCCATAGCACACTTAAGGCACAGACCTTCAGGTGTTGTTTGGCCGTTTTCGACGCGCTGGATAAATATCACAGCCGGACGCTGATTGCATTTACTGCACATCATTCTTTTCATTACTTAATTTACTCCTGAAAAAACTTTATTTCTTTGAAAACTTTTCTTTACACTGTCTGAATACATCGGGAAGATATGAAACAAACGCAACAAGTGTAAGTATAACCGATATAACAATAAGTACTACACAAACAGCTGAAGGAAGAGTGAAATTCTGGCTGAAAACACCTACTTCAGGACCAAACAGGAAGAGAACAACCATAACTCCATAGAAAAAGAATGTTGATACTTTACCGTAAATTTCTGCTGCACTGGGTACCATACCGAAAGAGAGCATAATTACGCCGCCAATAACAAAAATAGCTTCTTTTACAAGGAAAACAAGGAAAACCCAGCTGAATGTTTTCATAAGGTTATCCGAGCACTCATTGAATTCAAGGAAAAGAAGAATTGCAAGAGTAATCTGAGTAATCTTATCTGCAAGAGGGTCAAGAAGCTTACCAAGGTCACTTACCTGATTGAATTTACGTGCGATTTTACCGTCAACAAAATCGGTAAGACCTGAAACAACAATAGCAACAAGAGCCCAACCCAGGTAACCCTGACGGAAAAGAATTGCAAAAACCGGAACAAGAAGAATTCTTACATAAGAAATAAGGTTCGGAATTGTGTTCCAGTCTTTAAGATAACGTTTTACCATATTCATAATTATACACTCCTATAATAGTTAATATTATTTTACTATTTCTCCTATAATATCACAAATTAATGAATTTTCAATAGCCTGAGCTATTTCATTTGAAGAATTTAGCAATTGAGATATAAAGCTTAAAATTATTGCAAGCGAATAAACCGAAAACAAGCCTTCAATTAAACCAAGTATAATACCCAGAAATTTATTTATTGGTCTAAGCAGCGGTAAATTTGCAATCTTACTGACAATCCGTATAGCAATACCAAATACAAATCTAAGTCCAAGAAATATTACCAGGAAGAATATAAGTCGCAGAAGCATAATAATTCCGGGACGAATTAACTGATGTGAAATTTCCTCTGCAACCCTATCCGAAGAAAGATTTTCATTA
>JAZUBE010000101.1:0-1828 GCA_045638325.1 Eubacteriales bacterium | reverse complement strand
CTTGAAATATACACTGACAGAGAGGGCGAAGTAATATTCAAGAAATATTCACCCATAGGTGAACTGACCGCATTTGCATCTCAGTATGCGGAAACTTTATACAAAACCTGTCAATTGGCAGTAGTTATCTGCGACAGAGATGCTGTGATCGCCTGTGCAGGAATTCCCAAAAAGGAATACGCAGATCGTAAGCTCTCAGCCGAGCTTGAGCAGATAATGGAAAAGAGGTCATTCTTCACCTGCTCCGGCGACGAGGCGCCTTCCGTCATCGATGGTGGCGAGGGCAAAATAAGCTGTGCCATGCCGATAATTGCCGAGGGTGATATTGCGGGACTTGTGGCATCCGTATATGTCAAAGATAAAGAAAACAATATCGCTGCCGATGTTGAAGCAAAGCTCATTCAGACTGCAGCGGGATTCCTCGGACGTCATCTTGAAGCTTAGTGAAAAATACTGCTGTGCACTACCGTGCACAGCAGTATTCTTTATTCACTTACGCCATCTTGCGACGCTTTTTTCGTAAAGCTCCATTACTCTGTCTGTCATGACCTGGGATGTGAAATCCTTATGATATCTGTCAATAGCCCCCTTTGACAGGCGCGCATACAATTCGGGTGACTCCATTATTTTCATGATCGCATCTGCGATAGCGGCACTGTCCTTCGTGTGAACGATAAAACCGTTCTCTCCATCAGTTATAAGTTCAGGATTTCCTCCGAAATCGGACACCACCGCAGGCTTTTCAAGGCTCATTCCCTCACAAAGCGCAAGAGACGCCGCCTCTGCAAGTGATGCGTTAAGAGTGATATCCATAATATTACACCAAGGTGCAATATCACTGACAAATCCCGTGAAAATTATCTTATCCTCAACGCCAAGCTCACGGCACTGCTTCTCAAGATTTTCCCTCTCAGTACCATCACCCATGAACACGATGCGAAACTTTGCTCCGTCGCCCATTTTATCACGGATGATCTTTGCCGCTTCAACAAGGAATCTATGTCCCTTGTAATCCTCAAGCCTTGCTGAAATAAGCCCCACAAATTCATCTTCCCCTATACCAACAGATCGTCTGAATTCTGACTTTTCACTCTCTGCAAGCTTCCGTACAGGTTCGACACCGTTAAGAATAACTGTTATCTTTTTCTCACTAACACCTGTTACGGTAAGGTTATCTGCCGCAGCTTTACACACAGCGATGATCTCTGTTGAAAGCCTGTTATCTATAAATCCGTTCACCTGTTTGAAGGGGAATTTCGTAAGTTTACCCGTCATTTCAAATGCACTGTGTCGGGTGTATATACGACTTTTCACACCACAACGATACGCCGCAATCTTTCCTGCAAAGGATGAGTGAGTATGTACGATATCAGGGCAAATTTTCTTTATTATCTTTTTGTATTCTTTAACAGCACCCTTTTCGTATGTCTTATCGTGACCAAACTCAGTTTCGATAACGTCAAAACCAAGCTCTTTTATAAGAGGAATAAGCATTGATCCCGAAGGTACTGCTGTATATATATCAAATCTTTTGCGGTCGATGCACTTCAGATATTGAAGAAATATTCTTCCCGCGCCACCAACATTGGTATCTGTAAGAATATTAAGGACTTTTATCATGATAATCTCCTTTTGGGATATCTCTTTCTGACGTCTTATTATATCAAATATTACGTATTATGTCAAATACAGATTCAGCGGAAATAATATTAAACACATTGCAATTAGTGATATTTTGTAGTATAATGTGATTATCATATTTTGTTTTGCTTGAAAGGTATTCATCATGGCAAACTACACATACAAACACGTATTCCTTCTGGGTGTT
>JAZUBE010000100.1:0-7133 GCA_045638325.1 Eubacteriales bacterium | reverse complement strand
AGACTCTGTCTCGATTTTGAAGCATGAGCATTATAAAAAAGCCCGAGCTTCTTTCCCCTGCGGGGAATCTTGAAAAACTAAAGGCGGCGGTACTGTATGGTGCCGACGCCGTATATCTTGCAGGTAAAAGATTCGGAATGAGAGCTGCTGCCGACAATTTTACCGATGAAGAAATGATTGAGGGGATCACCCATGCTCATGAGCGTGGAGTGAAGGTTTACGTTACCCTTAACGTAATGCCCAGAACAAACGAATATGAGGCTCTTTCTAAATACATCCGTTTTCTTGCAGAAGCGGGAGCCGATGCGGTGATCGTTTCCGATATCGGCGTAATGGAGCTTGTGCGTGAGGTTGCTCCGGAAATGGAGCTTCATGTTTCAACTCAGGCAAGTGCAGTATCTGCGCAGGCGGTACGTGCATGGAGCAGATTCGGTGCTGCCCGGGTTGTACTTGCACGTGAGCTGACTCTTGATGAAGTCAGAACTATCTACGAGGCTGTGCCCGATGTGGAGCTTGAATGCTTTATTCACGGATCCATGTGTGTTGCCTACAGCGGACGTTGTCTCCTTTCACAGTATTATGTGGGTAGAGACGCAAACCGTGGTGCCTGCGCTCAGCCTTGTCGCTGGGAATACAAGACCGATTTCGGTTTCTCCGAGGTCAAGCGTCCCGATCAGGTGCTCACGGCAGAGGAACATCCCGAGGGTACGTTTATTATGAGTTCAAAGGATCTTTGCATGATAGAGCATATTCCCGAGCTTATGGAGGCAGGTATCACATCATTCAAGATCGAAGGACGAATGAAGAGCGCCTATTACACTGCGGCTGTGACAAATGCATACAGGCTTGCAATTGACGCATACCTTCGTGATCCTGAGGGATATGTGTATGACCCTGCGTATCTGCGTGAGCTTGAATGTGTCAGCCACCGTGAATATGACACCGGGTTTTTCTTTGACCGTCCCATGGATGACGCGAAGGTGACATATATTCCCGGATACATACGTGAAAAGGCATATTTTGCTACTGCGGTAGCAGATTCTGCCGCAGGAGAACCCGCGATGTTTATCCAGCGGAATAAGGTGAGTGTTGGCGAGAAGTGTGAGCTTCTGTCGCCGGGGAAGATCGGTGTGGGATTTTCCGCTGACGAGATATATTCCGACAAGATGGAACCCATTGAATCGGCTCCTCACCCGGGTATGATTTTCTATGTGCGGGTACCTTATGACGTTCGTACAGGGGATATTATCAGAGGTGCAGACTGAGAGGACGTGACTTTTGCTCATACCAATTATATAAAAGTTTTTGGGAGAGATGTGGAGAACCCTTTTTGTCTAAGAGGGTTCTCCACAAAAAATAAAAAACAAAAACACAGGAGTTAACGATGATAGATATACTGAAAGCCATATTCCTCGGCATTGTCGAAGGAATAACGGAATGGCTGCCTATAAGCAGTACAGGCCACATGATCCTTGTAAACGAATTTATCGGTGACAAGGGCAGCTTTTTTGAGACTGACGTGTTTTTGTACGTCATCCAGCTCGGAGCCATCCTTGCAATAGTTACGCTTTATTTCAAAAAGCTTAATCCATTTTCGCCGTCAAAATCTTCTGCTGAAAAACGTGCAACGTGGGATATGTGGTTTAAGGTAATAGCTGCCTGCCTTCCAGCGGCGGTGATCGGCCTTCTCTTTAACGATTACATGGATAAGATCGAGAATGCATGGGTGGTAAGCTCTATGCTTATTCTCTACGGTGTAGGATTTATCCTTGCTGAAAGACGTAAGTCTCAGGCTAAAGTGACTGATATGAGTGGCCTTACATATAAAACCGCACTTCTGATCGGCGCATTTCAGGTGCTTTCCATCGTTCCCGGAACATCACGTTCGGGTGCGACTATCCTCGGTGCAATAATTCTCGGACTTTCCAGAGAGGTTGCGGCAGAGTTCTCCTTCTTCCTTGCGATTCCCGTAATGGTTGGAGTAAGCGGACTGAAGCTTGTTACAAATGACTATGCAATGAACACAACCGAGTGGATAATTCTTGCGGTAGCAATGGTAGTGGCGTACGTTGTGTCACTTATTGCAGTAAAATTCCTTACAGGATATGTGAAGAAGCACGATTTCAAAATATTCGGCTGGTACCGTATCGTGCTTGGAATAATAGTTCTCGGATATTTCTCCGCAGAGCTTCTTATAAAGTAATATGAACGAGGATGTTTTTGGGGAAAGACTGCGGAGTGTGTGTTTTACTGGACACCGTACACTTCCTGCCGGTGATGAATTCAAACGTATTATCGGTGCTGTGGATGCAGTGATAGCTGCCGCATATTCCAGAGGATACCGCATATTTATTGCGGGAGGAGCCGTGGGTTTTGATACTCTTGCTGCCTGTCGTGTGATCGTGGCGCAGAAAAGACTTCCGGGTATAAAGCTGAGACTTGCACTTCCGTGCCGTAATCAGACGGAAAAATGGACACGGGTGGAGGATCTTGCGCTTTACAAACAGATCATGGGCTATGCGGAGAGTGTGGACTATATATCTGATTTTTACACGAGTACATGTATGCTTGAAAGAAATCGCCTTATGGTTGACAGAAGTGCCCTGTGTATTGCCTATTGCACTAAACAGAAGGGCGGATCCGCATACACGATAAATTATGCAAAAAAAGAGGGACTCGGAGTAATAAATGTAGGAGAGAATTCTTACTTTGCATCGGAGTTCAGTAAATTCAGTACATTCCGCGAAAGAGAGGATATGCAGGATGAGCAGTATGAAGAATCTTAAAGAAGAGCTTATATACTGGGATATATTCCCGAAGGTTATCCCCGTGGGAAGAGAAGTGGAGATAACATTCAAGCCCATCAATGCCCATTGGCGTATAGTTACCGAAGAAAACGAGAGTGAATATTTCGTTGAGATGCTCGGTACCGAGGACGGTGAGTACAGAAATTATCCCGATCGCGGAAACAACAAGACCGTACCCGTGAAGGCTATCGGAAACGGTGCTTTTACCGTAAAGTACACATTCCCAAAGGAGCAGGAGTATTTCCTTCGTCCGAGAAGAGCCTCCGATAACTGGAAAATGACACAGCTCAGCGTGTATGCGGTAAATGAGGATCTTGTAGGGCGTTATCCTTTTGTGGGAGATCTTCATATGCACACCCGTTGCTCCGACGGTTCTCAGATGCCTGAGATCGTTTGCGCAAATTACCGCAAGCACGGTTATGACTTTACCGTTATCTCCGATCACGGACGCTATTATCCATCCCTTGATGCCATTGAGCACTACAAGGATCTGCCCCTTGATTTTCTGATCGTACCCGGTGAGGAGGTTCATATTCCTCTGTGGGGCGGACTTGTGAACGATATCCATATCGTGAACTTTGGTGGAGGATACTCCGTAAATGCACTGGTAAAGGAGTCGAATCACGTCATATATGCAGGTGATTCTGTGGAGAGGCGTACATACGATTATCCGAATCCTCCCGACAGCGTGACCATGGAGATACACCGCAGTGATATTCTTGAGCTTGCAAAGACTCTTGATATTCCCGAGGGTATCGAGCCGTACAGCTATGCGTGCTGTGTGTGGGTATTCAACCACATAAGAGCAGGCGGCGGCCTTGGAATCTACTGTCATCCGTATTGGCTTGACGATATGTATCAGGTCCCTGAGACGCTGAATGACTACATTCTCCGCACCAAACCCTTTGATGCATTCGAGGTGCTTGGCGGTGAGAGGTACTATGAGCAGAACGGACTCCAGACTCAGAAGTATTACGATATGCGTGCCAAGGGGTATGATTTCCCGATTGTGGGAAGTACGGACAGTCACAATTCTTTTGAAACTGCTCCGGGTGCATATGTGGCATCTACAATGGTGTTCTCACCTGCAAATACTACAAAGGATCTGATAGATTCCGTAAAGGAGAAATATACCGTTGCGATCGACGGTATCAGTGCGGAATTCCGCCTCGTAGGTGATTTCCGCCTGTCTAAGTACGCCTGCTTCCTTCTGAAGAATTTCTTCCCGCTTCACGATGAGCTTTGCTTTGAGGAGGGAAGAGCTATGCGTGAGTATGTCAACGGAGATGAGGATGCCGAAGAGGTGCTCAGACTCATCGCCCCCAGAATGAAGAAACAGAGAGAAAAATACTTTTTGTTTTGAGTTAATATAGTATGATTATTATAAGAGGGAGTACCTTTTTTGAAAAGGTACTCCCTTGTGCTACCATCCGGGAGCTTTTTAATAAAACGATGGGATAGAACGTAAAAAATCCTCACAGATAAGCTGTGAGGATTTTTGCTTTTATAGAAATGTTACAGGACTATGATGTAAGACGTGTGAAAGAGATTCACAGATTACATATCATCCTTGGAGGTCTTTCTTCCGACAAGGAAAAGTGCCAGACCGGGTACCAGAGGAACAAGTCCGCTATTACCTACATAGCAGGCAACAGATACGAGATCCTCATCGGTAGGATTAGTTCCGAACATAAAGATTGCAGCAGCAAACAAAACTCCGGCAACAATGAGAAGTATCTTTCCGATCAATTTGAGTCCCATGACATAAACTCTCTTTCTTTGTGACTATATGTTACGATTATTATATCACTATAACCGGATGTTGTCAATATTTACACGTAATTTTGTTTTTGTGAAGGAACGTGGAGAGCACATCTGTACTCTCCACGTTGTGTAATTATTTATCTGCGTTCATTATCATTGTTGCAAGTTCAACCTTTGCCGCTTCGATTACTTTTGAATCCTCGGTGAAGTTGAGAACTCCGGTGGTGACCTTGGAGAGTACTTTTGCGACTTCCTCGCGTCCGTAGATCTTTTCAGCCATGGTCAGATACTCGAAGTCTTCGATACCGTCACGGATATATTCCATACGGAGTGATCCGATAGGTCCGTAAATACCGAATCTGTGACCTGCGTAAAGGAGCAGACCGTCACCACTGTAGAAACCGTTGTCAGAGGTGCGCCATTCTGCGCCACCGTTCCAATAATTGACTGCCCAGTACAGACATCCGTCGATGTCATACATGTACTGCTGCCAGAACAGAACTCTGCTTGCCTCACCCTGATAGTTGGTGAAGAAGTTTGCATAGGGAGCCTGAGGAATAACGCATACGTACCACCACAGCTCATCTCCTGCAGCTTTAGCTGCACCGAATCTCTTCTCGGCAGTACCGTATTTGTCGATGGATTCCTTTCCGAGAACACGGGATCTTGCACCGTTCAGGAATGTGTAATCATCGTTAAGTTCGTAAGGTGTATAGAATGAGGAAATGGGACACCACAGATTTGTGAGCTCGGATACGATCTCGACCTGATCCTTTCCGTCATACCAAGGATTTGTGACAATGGGTGTTACGTGGCGCGCGTTGGGCACAAGTTTGTCGAGACGCTGTGAAGCAGCTCTGAGATTAGCTATCGCCTCGGGAGAGTTTGGCTCATCTACATAATAATAATATGCTTTTTTGGTCCAGTTTTCGTTGTCCTTATATTTATTATAAAGTCCGGACAGTTCATCGTCTGTAAGAAGCTCAAAGTTTGTCTGGCATCCGTCAACGCAGAAAGCGGAAACGCGGGGATCATTCATGTAATCCTCAAATCTCGGATCACAGAATTTGTAGGGGAGATGATATGCTGAAATACGGTTTTCAAGCATATACTCATAATAGTTGATGTAAAGTTTGCTGTCATCACCCTCGGGCTTATTGTGAGTTCCGTATATGTTGAACCAGTTAAGTCCGAATGCGGTAGCGCATGATGATTCATCGGGGAGAGTCAGATCCCAGATCTCAGCATATACGTGACATACCTTGACAGCCTTGCCACTACCGTCACGCACAGTCACTTTGGACATATAAAGTCCGGGCTTTGCGTTCTTGTCGGGCTTTATCTTGAGGAGGAATCCCTGTGAATACCCATCTTTAATGTCAAAATCTGTCAGAGGAACGAGTGCATCGGGGTACTGCACCTTCTCTTTGGAATTTTTTACAGATTCTGTGGATACATAGTGATGCTTTGTCATTTCGGTCTCGATGGTATCACCGATACCATTGCCGAATTGTGTAAAAGAAACTTTCAGATCCTTGTGACCGCCGTCGGATGCAAGATAGATCTGACATGATTCGATCTCGTTTCGTGCCATTGACATACGGATTGTTGAGGAATTACCTATGTTACCGTCTCTGCAGTCGATCTTCTGCATATTGTCAAGGACGGAGAGAGAAAGGGAGGTATCTTCCTTCTCGGCAATAAGTCTGTCTTCATTGTACTCAACATCGAATACGCCTACATAAACATCCCATTTTGCAACATACTGAAGCATGCGTGCTGCGTCTGCGAGATTGTTCTTGCCGTCGAGGTTTGCATCGATTGCAGGAATATGGATCGCTGTTTCCCATTTTGCGATATGCTTCAGTAGTATGGAAACATCGCTGAGGTTGAGTTTGCTGTCTCCGTTCAGATCACCTGTTACTGCACAGTTGTATGAGGATTCACCGGATGAAACGATACATCCGGAGGAAACTGTGTCAATGTCGGCAAGAACTGCACCGTCCTTTGATACAGAGATATCACCACTTTCAAATTCTTCTTTTAGCTCAGCGACAGTAGATCCGAGAGGGATACGGCTTACATATCCCGATTCATCATCGATAACGAGCTTTGAGGAGCTTTTCGGGGACAATGTATCAGCTCCGCTTGATACGGATGCGTATGTTCCCGAAAAACCGGCAAACATTGCTGCGCTGAGCAGTAATGATAATAGTTTTTTCATCATAGTTACCTTTCTTTTTGCTGTCTGTGCTTATTATAACACGAATATTATACTATTTTTTGTCTGATAAAGCAATAGATGCAGAAAAAATGAACGCTTAAAGACAATACGTTGAAATTTCGTAACAAAAAATACAAAAATGTGAGGGAAACTATTGAAAAATAATTGGAAATATGTTATAATGGAGTGGAAATGTGTTAAAATGCACCAAATTCAGATTAATTTATTTCATTTTAAATAAAGGGAAGAAAGGAGAAAGAGAAATGAAACGAATTATATCACTTGTGTTGAGCGTTATCATGGTGGTATCATCAACACTGTTCGTTGTAGACGCAGCG
>JAZUBE010000099.1:0-2599 GCA_045638325.1 Eubacteriales bacterium | reverse complement strand
AGATATGCACTTTCTGCAATACGCATAATGGAAATCATTTCAGAGCGAGTCTTACATGACCACATCCAGTCCGTACCATGATGTTCAACATTTGCTTCTGCCCTGATAAAATAATACTGTGCTGCATTATATTCGTGATCTGTAAGAGACAAGATTCCGCAAAACTGCTCTGTCCTTACACGAAACAGATGAAAATCAGGATATCCGTATTTAGCTCTCATATCCTCGTAGATAGGAGTTCCGATGATACCATGATTCAGATTAACATTATAGAAGTAAGGCTGAAACCGCAGATTGATTGCGGTGTAACTACCACTGTGCTCTGTCACAACATCCTCTTCGCTAAGGCAAAGCAGATATTTACCGTCAATGAAACACCTTGTGTCACCTACCGTGATACTAAGACCTTTGGCATTGAGCAGAATAAGCGAGTACATGCCCCCGCCGCAGATGAGTCTGTCTGTTATATGAATAAGTGAATGTCTGTAATCCATATGTCAAAGTTCACCTTTTTAAATATGCTATGTAAAGATAAGGTTCGGTATTGTTTTATTCTATCATAATTATATCATTTCGTATATACTATGTCGAGGATTATTTTACAGTAATAATAGCATTATTTGCAAGAAGATAAAACTTGAACTTATACATACGTAGTCAAATCGGATTGTCATCCATCCTAATCCTCTTCCTCCCATAAAACCTATCCAGCACGTTTATCTCCTCAACTTGCTTTGCCACGTCGCTGACAAGAAGATGTATATAATTCTGCGTAATATCAAGACTCGAATGCCCCAGAAGTTGAGAAAGTGAGACCACATTGCCGCCGTTCAGGATCCACTGCTTTGCAAATGTATGCCTATACCTATGAATCCCTGTGGTCTTAACTCCACGGCGTTTATTATACTCATATAGCATATGATAACACGTACTCTTGACAAGCTGCTGACCGTAGGCATTGCAGAAGAGATAGTCTTCATCCGACTTGTGATCTCTGTATTTCAGGTACTCCGTGAGTATATTCACCATCGTGTGATTCAACGGAACTATCAACGGTTTTCTGTTCTTGGTGACGTTCACGTAAACCACCTTGTTATCGAAGTCCACGTCCTTCACCCTGATGTTCATAAGACTCCTCTGTCTAACACCTGTACTGAACAGAAAGTTAGTTATAACCCAGCACTGATACTCGGTAAACGAGCATTTCTTGATGTTAGGCTTATTGAGAAGCAACTGCAGCTCCTGGTCAGTGTAGGTCTCAATATGGCTTTTATCGACTTTGATGGACTGCATCTTGAATCTTGGAAGATCGCCTTCGTCCATGAGAAAGTGCAGAGTGGTTATAAGGTCACGCAGGTATGAGTTGATACTCACATCGTTGGTGAGAGTTGAACGAAGGTGTAGGACGTATCTCTTGTAAGCATCCTCGTCCATATCATCTATTGGCATGTCCGGATCAAAGAATTTGAAGAATTGAGTATAACTTTGCTTGTAGTGATTTATCGTTCCCTCTCTTAAATTTCTCTGCCGACAGTATTCCAGATACTTGTCACACCCCTCCTCAAAAGTCAACGTTTTTGTAGTCGCCATCTTCAACTTTTTCATTGTAAAATCCTCCCTTAATTTGAATAAAAAAATATAGACACATCATCCTTGAAAACTCAAAAATGATGTGTCTAACTTTTTATGTTATGATTTTACAAAGGGAAGCTCAATCAAAGCTGCTTAAAACCTTGAAGAAGTCTCAAAAAGCCTTGCAAACCAAGCCTTACTTGCTAGCCTCTTCAACAGCAACTGCAACAGCAACGGTCATACCAACCATGGGGTTGTTACCTGCTCCGATAAGTCCCATCATCTCTACGTGAGCGGGTACGGAGGAAGAACCTGCGAACTGAGCGTCGCCGTGCATTCTACCCATGGTATCAGTCATACCGTAGGAAGCGGGGCCTGCAGCCATGTTATCGGGATGGAGAGTACGGCCGGTACCGCCGCCGGATGCAACGGAGAAGTACTTAACGCCGTTCTCGTTTGCCCACTTCTTATATGTTCCTGCAACGGGGTGCTGGAATCTGGTGGGGTTAGTGGAGTTACCGGTGATAGATACACCAACGTTCTCAAGCTTCATGATAGCAACACCCTCGGGTACGCTGTCAGAGCCGTAGCACTTAACGTCAGCACGGGGACCGTTGGAGTAAGCGATAGACTTAACGATCTTAACCTCCTCGGTGAAGGGGTCAAACTCGGTCTGAACGTATGTAAATCCGTTGATACGGGAGATGATCATTGCAGCATCCTTACCGAGACCGTTAAGGATAACGCGGAGAGGCTTGTTTCTAACCTTGTTAGCGTTGAGAGCGATCTTGATCGCACCCTCTGCAGCAGCGAAGGACTCGTGACCTGCGAGGAAGCAGAAGCAGTCAGTCTCATCGGAGAGAAGCATTGCGCCGAGGTTACCGTGGCCGAGACCAACCTTACGGTTTTCAGCAACGGAGCCGGGGATACAGAATGCCTGGAGACCGATACCGATAGCTGCAGCAGCATCGGAAGCCTTGGTGCAGCCCTTCTTGATTGCGATAGCAGCACCTACAGTGTAAGCCCA
>JAZUBE010000098.1:0-2612 GCA_045638325.1 Eubacteriales bacterium | reverse complement strand
AGATAACTCCGTCCATATCGCAGATAAACGCTTTTTTCTCACGAAAGTCCAGCTTTTTCATTTTAAACACTCCTTCATTTTGATATGTTACCATAATTATATAATACTTTAGTAAATCCGGAAAGTATTATCTGTAAAATTGATGTAAAAGTTTATTACAAAATACGGTAAATTCCGTATTGAAAAAGAGAGTGTACCCGCACCCTCTTTTTATCATTAAGTCACTCGATTATTCTGTTTGCCGCACTGATAAGCGCAAGAATCGACGATGCAATGATATCTTCATTGACACCGGCACCCCATATTCTCTTTCCGCCTTCGGGAATGATGCTGAGATATGTAGCCGCAAGTATATCGTCACCTCGGTTAAGCTCATGCGTATCAAAATTAAGATCACAAAGCTTTATTCCAAGCTCATTCTCAATAGCGCAGATTGCAGATTCAAGACGTCCGGGACCATCTGCAACAAGTTCGCGAAGCTCACCGTTTCTCTCAATGATAAGATTGATGGTGGTCTTCTCTCCGCGTCGGAAGGAACAATCAACAAACCGTATGCTCTCACTTCTGTTCACATAAGTATCTGCAAATATCTTCTCGACCTCAGCAGGGGACAGCTCTGCATGGCTCTTGTCGGATACATCCTTTACGATATAGCTCAGCTCCTCACGAAGCTTGTACGGCAGAACATAGCCGACATGCTTGTCAAGAAGATATCCGATACCGCCCTTGGCGGACTGAGAATTTATTCTTATTACGGCAGACTCGTATTCTCTGCCAACATCCGCGGGATCAATTGGCAGATAAGGCACTGTCCATGTGTCATCTCCGGTATCTTCACGCCACTTCATACCCTTTGCAATAGCATCCTGGTGAGAACCCGAGAACGCTGCAAACACAAGCTTTCCCGAATATGGCTGACGGTCGTACACCTGCATTCCCGTAACTCTCTCATATATCTCGCAAAGCTCAGGAAGATCGCCAAGTTCAAGACCGGGATCAACACCCTGTGCATACATATTGAGTCCGAGAGTTACGACATCCACGTTTCCCGTACGTTCACCGTTACCGAAAAGAGTTCCCTCGATTCGATCTGCACCCGCAAGAAGACCAAGCTCCGAATCTGCTACAGCACATCCTCTGTCATTGTGAGGATGAAGGGACACGATAACGCTGTCACGGTACTTCAGTCTGTCACACATATACTCAACCTGATCGGCAAAAATATGAGATCCCGAAAGTTCTACCGTTGCGGGAAGATTTATTATTGCTTTTCTGTCGGGTGTCGGTTTCCATATATCAAGAACAGCATTACAAACCTCAAGAGCATAATCGGGCTCTGTTCCTGTAAATGATTCGGGAGAATACTCAAATCTGTAAGGTGCACCCTCCTCAGCGGCAAGCTTTGCCATAAGTTCTGCACCGTCTGTGGCAATACGTAGTACCTCTTCCTTTGATTTGCCGAATACCTGCTCTCTCTGTGCAAGAGATGTGGGATTGTAAAGATGAACGATGGCGTTCCTGCAGCCTCTCAGCGCTTCAAAGGTCTTTTTTATTATGTGCTCCCTGCTCTGTGTGAGCACCTGTACCGTCACATCGTCAGGAATAAGATCTTCTTCGATAAGTGTACGGAGAAAAGTATACTCCGTCTCAGATGCCGCAGGAAATCCCACTTCGATCTCCTTGAATCCAACTCTCACGAGAAGACTGAAAAAATCTATTTTCTCATCAAGGCTCATCGGTGTCACAAGAGCCTGATTTCCGTCGCGAAGATCGACCGAGCACCAGATCGGCGCACAGTCTATATATAACTTATCCGCCCACCGTCTCGGAGGCGCATCAACAGGAAAAAACTGTCTTTTATATTTGTTTGTATGTTTCACTTTTCACTTCCTCTTATTTATTTCATAATCATTGTATCATCGGTTTCGGTTTTTGTCAATACGGGGATAGCTTTACGATAAATTTCCAAAGGCTCTTAAATTATTATTGACTTACGGATGATGTTGTGATATAATAACTTACAGTAAACATTATGGAGGATATCACCATGAAGCATATCAAGACTATCAAGACAAAGAATCTCTGCACAAAGAACGGCGGTTGCGGCGAGTGCCAGACTTCCTGCCAGTCCGCTTGCAAGACCAGCTGCGGCATTGCTAACCAGAAGTGCGAGAACACTAAGGCAGACAAGTAATCATGCCTACAAATCAGCCGCCGAGGGCAACTCCACGGCGGCTTTTTTCATGAAATTATTACCCTTTTACCTATGGAGGAATTATGATACATCAGTACAAGCTTGGCGGCTACAACATCGTGCTTGACGTTTGTTCGGGTGCGGTTCATGCCGTAGATGATGTTGCTTATGATATCATCGGGATGTTTGAGACCTGTGATCGTGATGCAGTGATCTTTGCCATGAAAGAAAAATATCTCGGGAAAGACGGCATCACCGAGGCTGATATTGACGAGTGTTATGAGCAGGTAGTATCCCTTAAGGAGTCCGGTGAACTTTTCGCACCCGATACCTTTGAGCCTATGGCGGGTGAGCTTAAAGCCAAGACCGCAGGTGTCATAAAGGCTCTCTGTATACATATCGCCCACACCTGCAATCT
>JAZUBE010000097.1:0-2113 GCA_045638325.1 Eubacteriales bacterium | reverse complement strand
GACCGCTTGGCCTCCGACTTAATGTACATCCTTATTTCAGATAAAATAAAGGAATCAAGAGAACACAGGCAGGAGGTATCCGATGAACAGGAGATCATCCGCCGTGACAGAATCGAACGTCAGAAGCTCATAAACGAGCAGAGAATCTCAGAAAAGCGTGTGCCTGCCGCAGCTTCTCAGAGCAGTCAGCTCTCATTTGAGGACGAGCCTGTATCGGGCCGCACCAAAAAGCAACCCCGTGAGGATTTCGTTGCCGATGTGCCAATGCCTGACGGTGACAAATACGAAGACATCGCTCCCGAAGTGGATGAGAGCATCTTCGACAGTGTCCTCCGTGAACAGGAGGAGGAAATTGAGGATGCCCTTGACGGTCGTCTTTCCGAAAAAATCGACGGATTTACACCGGAAGCTGATATTCCCGAAACTCCCGAAGCATCTCCGGTTGCCGACAACAACGAAAACACGGAATATGCAGAGGCTGTGGCAGAGATCCTTGCAGATACTCCTCCTGCCGATGAGAATGTTGATCTCAAAAAAATCTTCACCGATCCCGACGATGCTGAGCTTCTCGATAAGCTTTGTGCAGCATATATGACCGAGGAAAACGGTGCAGATGCTGAAATCGCAGTAAAACGCGATACCGTATCGTCCGTGGAAGAGCTCTCCGCGGAAGAACATATCCCTGAGAATCCGCCTTATAAATTCCCTCCTCTTGAGCTTCTCTCTCCCGACAACTCCGGCAAAGATCCCGGTGTCAGAGATGAGCTTAAAGAAAATGCTAAAAAACTCGTTGAGACTCTCCAGAGCTTTAACGTAAAGACGAAGATCGTTGATGTATGCCGTGGTCCCACGATCACAAGATACGAGCTTATGCCCGAATCGGGAACCAAAGTGCGCACAATTGCAAATCTCACCGATGATATCGCTCTTGCGTTTGCGGTAAAGGGTGTTCGTATAGAGGCTCCCGTACCCGGCAAATCAGCCGTGGGAATCGAGGTACCTAACAAGATCGCATCAACTGTTCACCTCCGCACTCTCCTTGATGATTCAAGATTCACCGATGCGCAGAGCAGACTCAACACCGCTCTCGGCGAGGATGTTGCCGGAGAGGCTGTGTATCTTGATGTTGCAAAGATGCCTCACCTGCTTATCGCCGGTGCTACCGGTATGGGTAAGTCCGTGTGCATCAACTGTCTTATCGTAAGTCTTCTCTACAAGGCTAATCCCGATGAAGTGAAGCTTATCCTTATCGACCCCAAAAAGGTAGAGTTCAGTCTGTACAGCGGACTTCCTCATCTTCTCGTCCCCGTTGTGACCGATCCCAAAAAGGCGGCAGGTTCACTTTCATGGGCCGTTTCCGAGATGGAGAGACGCTTTAATATTCTTGAAAATGCAAGAGTTCGTGACATTACAAAGTACAACCAGATGGCAAAGCTTGAGGAAAGTATGGAGATCCTTCCTCAGATCGTCATAATCATCGACGAGCTTGCTGACCTTATGATGACTGCATCCGACGATGTTGAAAAATCCATCGCAAGACTTGCTCAGAAGGCACGTGCTGCAGGTATGCACCTGATAATCGGTACTCAGCGTCCTTCCGTTGACGTCATCACGGGACTTATCAAAAATAACATTCCTTCAAGAATCTCCTGTGCCGTTACATCCCAGGTGGACTCAAGAACCATTCTTGACCGTGCAGGTGCTGAAAAGCTCATCGGTCGTGGTGATATGCTGTACAAGCCTGTCGGAATCGATCCCGTCCGTGTACAGGGTGCTTTCGTTTCCGAATCCGAGGTTGAGGCGGTAGTTGAGTTTATTAAGACTCAGAACACCGGCAAGACCGAAAGCTACAGTGAAGAGGTCATTGAGCAGATCGAGCGCGAAGCTGAACTGTGCGGTGTATCCGGCAAGAAAAAGGCTGCTCTTGACGGAGGTGCCGCTGCAGACGACGGTGACGATGATCCCATGCTCAGAGCTGCACTTGAGCTTGCAGTGGAGAGCAAAAAGATATCCACGTCCCTCATCCAGAGAAAGCTGTCCCTTGGTTACGGTCGTGCTGCAAAGCTTATCGATCGAAGTCGGAGGCCAAGCGGGTCTTAGGAAGACAAGCAAC
>JAZUBE010000096.1:0-7767 GCA_045638325.1 Eubacteriales bacterium | reverse complement strand
CGCATTTCTCCAAGGCTGTCAAGTGCACCGCATTTTGCAAGTGATTCGAGAAGTCTGCGGTTGAGTCCGAGTTTTCCGGCACGCACAATGAAATCGGTAAAGCTTTTGTACTCACCGTTTTCTTTTCTGTCTTTTATCACGAGCTGGGTGAAAGTGATACCGACATTTTTGACAGCAGAGAGAGGGAATCTTACGGCGTCGGTTTCGGCATGAAATTCCGTATAGCTTTTGTTTATATCCGGCGGGAGAACCCTTATTCCCTGCTTTGCGTACTCACTTATGTATTCGGATATCTTTGCGGGATTCCCGATAACGGAAGTAAGCAATGCACAGAAATATTCAAGCGGGTAATGGCACTTCAGATATGCGGTCCTGTATGAAAGAACTGCATATGCGGCAGCATGGCTTTTATTAAAAGCGTAGTTGGCAAAACCTGCTATATCATTAAAGAGGCGTTCTGCCTCGGCGATATCAACGCCACGATCTACAGCACCTTCATAGAATGAATTTCTCTCCATTTCAAGTTCATCACCGTGTTTTTTTGAAATGGCGCGTCTGACGATATCAGCACGTCCGTAGGAATATCCTGCAACGGTACGGAATATCTGCATTACCTGTTCCTGATATACGATGCATCCGTATGTGTCAGAAAGTATTTCGTCAACTCCGGGGATGTTATAGCCTTTAATATTTCCGCCGTTTCTGTTTTCAATATACTTTGGAATGGAATCCATTGGACCGGGACGGTACAGGGCTATAGCGGCAATTATCTCCTCGAATTTACAGGGCTTTAGCCGTTGAAGCATCTGCTTCATTCCACCGCTTTCAAGCTGAAAAACGCCGTCTGTAAATCCTCTGCTTATCATTTCATATACAGCAGCATCGTCGTCATTAACAGTTGTGATATCAAATTCCGGATAGGATTCCCGTATCTGACGTTCAGCGGCATCAATTATGGTAAGATATCTGAGAGCAAGAAAATCAAATTTAAGGAGACCGAGCTCGGCCACACCATCCATTGTGAACTGAGTGACTGAGAATCCGGCATTTTCTGCTATAGGAACATATGAAGTAACAGGCTTGTCTGTTATTACAACACCCGCAGCATGTGTGGATGCATGTCGTGGCATTCCTTCAAGAGCCATACCAACGTCAAACAGACGACGTACTTCTCCGTCGGAATCGTATACATCTTTTATTTCGCGTCTTTCAAGAGATTCCTTCAGTGTTATACCGAGATCTCTCGGGATAAGCTTTGCCACACGATCAACATCACCGTAGCTCATTCCGAGTGCTCGTCCTGCATCACGGATTACCGCTTTTGCGGCCATCGTACCGAAGGTGATGATCTGCGCTACATGATCATCGCCGTACTTTGATCTTACGTAATCTATAACTTCGTCTCTGCGGTTGTAACAGAAATCGATATCAAAGTCAGGCATACTGACACGCTCAGGATTGAGGAAACGCTCAAACAGAAGAACGTATTTGATAGGATCCACATCGGTAATACCGATAAGATAAGCAACAAGGCTTCCGGCTCCGGAACCTCGTCCGGGACCGACGGGGATTTTCTGTGTCCGTGCATAGTTTACAAAATCCCATACGATCAGAAAATATTCGGAATACCCCATGCTGTCGATTACTGACAGTTCATACTCCATACGTACCGAATACTCATCGGTATTGCCGGATATCTGTCCTGAATTTTTTCTGCGAATTATACCCTCTTCGGCAAGTTTTTTAAGGTACTCTCCGGGAGTAGTTTCGTCAGGTACATCATACCTTGGAAGATATGTTTTGCTTGTTTCAAAATCAAAACTACACTTTTCCGCAATCCGAACAGTGTTTTCAACAGCTTCTTCGTATTCACCGAAAAGCTCGTACATCTCATCTCCTGTTTTGAGATAAAACTCATCAGTCTCAAATCCTGAGGGTTTCCCTTCGGAAACAGTAGTATTGGTTTGAATACACATGAGGATAGCTTGGTTTTCGGCATCCTCTTTGTGAAGGTAATGAACGTCATTGGTTGCGACCATTGGTATACCTGTGACGCGGGAAAGCTCTGCGAGCTTTGGCAGGATATACTTTTGTTCTGCAATACCATGGTCCTGAAGTTCTATATAATAATCATCGCCGAAGATAGATCTCATTTCTTCGGCATGGCGTTTTGCTTCATCAAAATCGTCAATTGCAAGACATCTCGGGATGTAACCTGCAAGACAGGCAGAAAGCGCAATAAGCCCCTCCGAATGATTTCGGAGAAGCTCCATATCTATTCTCGGTTTTGAATAAAATCCCTCGGTAAAAGCCTTCGATACCATGTAGATGAGGTTTTTATAGCCAATATCATTTTTTACAAGGAGTACGAGGTGGTAATACCGCGCATCACGTCCACCGGACTTATCGCTCATATTTCCGGGGGCTACATATACCTCACACCCGATGATAGGCTTTACACCGTTTTTTCTGCACTCTTTATAAAATTTAAGAGTTCCGTACATTACACCGTGATCGGTTATCGCCACAGCATTCTGACCACATTTCAGTACAGCCTCCGGTATATCAGAGACACGACATGCACCGTCAAGAAGGCTGTATTCACTGTGCAGATGAAGATGTACAAAATCTCTCATGATTCCCTCTCCGTTAAATAGATTCCTTCGATTTCTGAGATTCGTAAAAATCAATTATTTTATCAAGTCTGTGTTTAACACCCGATTTTGATATGGGTGGAGAAAACTTTTGTCCGAGATCCGCTATTGAGATATCGGGAAAACTGACACGTAGTTCTGCGGTTTCTTTAAGATCACCCGTAAGGGAGTTAAAAATCCCGAGCTCTTTTAGCTCATTTATTATTCTGATATGCTTTTCCGAAGCACTGAGTGTCTTTGAAATATTTGCGGCATCACAGTTTACCTGACGGTTGGTTGTCTCTCTCATTTCGCGAACAATCTTTGCGTTCATAAGCTCAAATGCACCCGAGGATGCTCCCATGAATCCGAGAATATCTTCAATAACAGTACTGTTTTTGAAATAAAGAATAACTCTTCCCTTTCGGATAGTTCTTTTTTCCTCAAAGCCTGCTTCGCACAAAACTTCCGATATTGCATCTGCAGTATTGGTATCGGGGACGGAAAATTCAAGATGATAACTTTTAGAGGGATCGGATATATTGCCTGTTGCAACAAAAATACCGGCAAGAAAACTTTGGAGACATTCTTGGCATACAAGTCCCTTAAGTCCCTTTTTTATTAAATCCGCAGAAGAATCTCCGTCATATATCACGCATCCATCGTTGAAAGCATGACGGCAACATTTCTTTTTTCTTGGTATTTCGTGAAGATGTTCCTTAACAGTTGAAGAAAAACTTGGTTGTTTCATTCTACAAAGATTATCTCACTTTCGATCTCAATGTTATGAAGTTCGAACAGAGTCTTTTTTATATGTTCCGAGAGGTTTTGTACGTCTTTGGCTGTAGCTCCCCCGGTATTTATGATGAATCCTGCGTGTTTTTCAGATACTTGTGCACCACCGATAGAGAATCCCTTAAGACCTGCTTCATCGATCATCTGAGCAGTATATCTGCCCGGATATCTTTTGAAGGCACTGCCGGCACTGGGAAATTCAAGAGGTTGTTTTTCACGGCGTCTTGTGATGAAATCGTTCATTTTGGCATCGATGTCGGATTTGATACCATTTTGAAGGACAATTTCCGCACTTGTGATTATCCATTCGGGGTGTTTTCTGTAAATGCTTTCTCTGTATCCGAATTCATGATAATTACCTGCAATTTGGCCAAAATGACCGGAAAAGATGTCGAAGTAGCGACTGCGGACAACGACCATGCTCATTTCACCGTCATATGCACCCGCATTCATGAATACAGCTCCGCCTACGCTTCCGGGGATTCCGTAAGCGAATTCAAGTCCTGTAAGGTTATTCCTTGATGCAACAACGGCAAGTTCGGTAATGGAAACACCGGCACCCGCATAGAGAGAATTTCCCAAAACTTCGTAGCTCGACATAGCAGAAGTGGAAATTATTACACCGTCAAATCCTTTATCGGCAAAAACGATGTTGCTTCCTTTTCCGATTATATAGTACCGAATGTCACTGCTTTTTGCAGCTGAAATTGCTGTCGAAAGCTGATCTTCGTTTTCAGGAGTAACAAAAAGTTTTGCTTCTCCGCCTATCCTGAAAGTTGTATGGAGTGAAAGAGGCTCATTTTCTTTGAATTTTATTTCTTCTTTTATCAGAAGGCTTTTGTAATCTTGCATTATACTTGTTTCACCCCTTTGTTTTTTATAAAATTACGGTAATATCTGAAAAACTATCTATAGTATATGTCTGACCACAGTCAGTGTATTCTTTGCCGTTTGTTACAAGACAGGAATCAATACCGAAATTGTTTGCGCCTTTGATATCTGAAGACGGGGAATCACCTACAACAAGATACGCTGACAGATCATTGTCGCCGATATGATCAATGACGTGCCTGAAAAATCTGATATCCGGTTTTGCAAAACCGATCTCCTCGGAGATGAAATGCATTTTAATATACTCCATAACGGGAGAGCCGTTAAGTCTGCCATACTGAGCTTTTGCAGTACCGTTGGTGATGATGTATATATCATAATTATTTTTAAGGTATCCGAGAGCTTCAACAACGCCGGGGATAAGCTGACGCTGATGAGAAATGTTTTCAAGAAATACTTCAGAGAAGCTTTTTGCAAGATCAGTGGGAAGAAGCTTTGTTTCATCAAACAGATCAATGAAACGGTCTATTAACAATTTATCTCTGGTAGTAAGACCAAGTTCAAGCTTTTTCCAATAAGATGCATTTATTTCGTGATACCGATTGTATATATCATCGGAGTAAACAGCATCAAATGCCGCACAACTCTCCTTGAAAGCCTGCTTTTCGGCGGCAGAAAAATCAAGGAGAGTATCATCGGCATCACATAGAATATATTTATATCCCATTATTTTGCAAGGAATCTGTGGAAAGTTTTCTTGCCTTTCTTTACGATAAGGCCGTCACCCTCAAAGAGTTCTTTAGCAACAATTTCGTCGAATCTTTCAGCTTTCTTGTCACCATAGATCACACCACCCTGCTGGATAAGGCGCTTAGCTTCTCCCTTGGAAGGAGCAAGACCACCAACAACGAGAAGGTCGGCAATTCCGATAGCACCGTCGCTGAAATTATCATCGGAAAGCTCGGTTGTAGGCATATTCTCGGACATACCGCCGTTTGCGAATACTGCTTTTGCGGCAGCCTGAGCTTTGTTTGCCTCGTCTTCACCGTGTACCATCTTTGTGAGCTCAAATGCAAGGATCTCTTTTGCGGTGTTGAGCTGGCTTCCTTCCCACTTATCCATCTCATCGATCTGCTCAAGAGGAAGGAATGTGAGCATACGGATACACTTGAGAACATCGGTATCTGCAACGTTTCTCCAGTACTGATAGAAGTCAAAGGGAGAAGTCTTGTTAGGATCGAGCCATACAGCATTTCCCGCTGTCTTTCCCATCTTTTTACCCTGAGAGTCGGTGAGCAGAGTGATAGTCATAGCATCAGCATCACCGCCAAGCTTACGTCTGATAAGTTCAGTACCGCCAAGCATGTTTGACCACTGATCATCACCGCCGAACTGGAGATTACAGTCGTAATTCTTGTACAGATAGTAGAAGTCGTATGACTGCATGATCATATAGTTGAACTCAAGGAAGGAGAGTCCCTTCTCCATTCTCTGCTTGTAACACTCAGCTCTGAGCATATTGTTTACGGAGAAGCAGGCACCGACCTCACGAAGCATATCAACATAATTGAGCTCAAGAAGCCAGTCAGCGTTGTTGATCATCATAGCCTTACCTTCACCGAAGTCGATGAACTGCTCCATCTGACGCTTGAAGCAAGCGGCATTGTGATCAATATCCTCTTTGGTGAGCATCTTTCTCATATCGGTACGGCCTGAGGGGTCGCCGATCATTGTGGTACCGCCACCGATAAGTGCGATAGGCTTGTTTCCTGCCATCTGTAGTCTCTTCATAAGTGTGAGTGCCATGAAATGGCCTGCAGTAAGACTATCTGCAGTACAGTCAAAGCCGATATAGAATACTGCCTTACCGTTATCGATACGATCACGGATAAGTTCCTCGTTTGTGGTCTGAGCAATAAGACCTCGTGCCTGTAATTCTTTATAAAGACTCATTTTTCTTCTCCAGGGAATATTCCCTGTCCTTTCTATATGCTTGTAAATTATTTTTTGTTTTGATCGAGCATCTCAGATGCTGCCCGTCTTTGAGCATCGGTGATCTCAATACCGCCGATGATTCTTGTAATTTCGTCGATCCTTCCCTCTCGGTCAAGTTCGGTAACACTGCTTTCGGCACGACCGTCGATTTCCGTCTTGCGGATAAGCAGATGATTCTCTGCAAGAGATGCTATCTGAGGGGAATGTGTTACGCATAGCACCTGGGCAGATTCGGACAATTCTCTGAGCATTCGTCCCATTTTCTCAGATGTTGCTCCTGATATGCCGGTATCGATCTCATCAAAAATATACGTATCGGAAGGATGCTTTGAAGCGAGAGCACATTTCAGTGAAAGCATTGTCCTTGAAAGCTCGCCTCCTGATGCGGCACGTCCGAGTTCAACGGGTGACTCACCGGGATTGGCTGATATCATGAAGGTAACATCATCGCGGCCGCGAGGGGTAAATCCGTCAAATTCTCCGCTTGCGGGAACGATCTTTACATAGAAACGAACTTTCGGCATATCAAGATCTTTAAGATAAGCGCATACAGTATCCGAGATTTCATGACCTGCATTCGTTCGACGACGTGTAAGCTCATCAGCGATCTTTAGAGCTTTGTCAGACAAAACGCTGTAAGCTCTTTCAAGCTCATCGATTATAAGATCACCGGATTCAAGTTTATCAAGCTTGTCTGCAGCGTCGGCACGGAATGAGAGAATATCCTCAACTGTAAGACCGTATTTGTTTTTCAGTCTGTCTATCTGACGAAGTCTTGTTTCGGCAATGTTTATGGTTTTTTCAGGATCTTCCATATCGGAGCCGATAATATCAGAGGCAGTTTCAGCTATGTCTATAAGTTCATACCTGATGGAATCCAGCCTGTTTGCAATGTCGTCTGCATTGTCAAGTATTTCGGATAGCTGTCTGAATGCCTGAGATGCTCTTTCAATAAGATAAGCAGAAGATCCTTTTTCTCCGTCAGAGAGGGCGCGTTTTATAAGATTTATATGACGTGCTACCTTGTCTGCATCTCTTGCTTTTTTTAGAATACGTTCAAGTTTTTCAACTTCGGATTCGCTTGTAAGCTTTGCGGAATCAATCTCTTTGATCTGATATTTGAGGATATCAGACATCATAGATTTTTCTTTAATTGATTCCTTAAAACGCTTGAGTTCAGCTCTGTTGTCGAGCATTTGTCTGTATATTTCCGAGTATTCCAAAACAAGAGAAGTATTTTCAGCATAATCGTCAAGAAGATTTATGTGAATACTACGATCTGTCAGAGTGCGACTGTCGCTTTGTCCCGATATACCGAGAAGATAATCACATATCTCACGAAGTGCAGCTATCGGGATACTGCACCCGTTAAGTTTTGCACTGCTTCGCCCGTCAGCGGAGAACTTCCGTATGATTTCGATCTCACCGTTGTCATCAACGACATCGGCGAGGCGTTCCGGAATTTCTTCACTCATAGATATATCAAAGATTGCGGAAACGGAGGCAAAACTTT
>JAZUBE010000095.1:0-10865 GCA_045638325.1 Eubacteriales bacterium | reverse complement strand
CCCCATCTTTTCAAAAACTTTCAAAAAGGGTAATTTCAAGATAAGCTAAAATCGGGAGAGGCACAAGCCTCTGCCCGTTCTATTTGTATTATCAGAGCGATTATTATTAATACATACCGCCCATGCCGCCCATACCGCCTGCGGGAGCTGCAGGAGCTTCCTCGGGCTGGTTAGCAACAAGTGCCTCAGTAGTGAGTACGGTTGCTGCAACGGATGCAGCGTTCTGGAGTGCGGATCTGGTAACCTTAGTAGGATCAACGATACCCTTCTCCATCATATCGCAGTATACCTCGTTGTAAGCGTCAAAGCCGTAACCGATCTTGCCGCTCTCACGGATCTTGTCAACTACAACGGATCCCTCGAAGCCTGCATTCTCAGCGATCTGACGAACAGGAGCCTCAAGCGCCTTTACAACGATCTTAACACCGGTCTTCTCGTCACCGTCAACAGTCTCAACGAGCTTCTCAACCTCGGAGATAACATTAACAAATGCAGTACCGCCACCTGCAACGATACCCTCCTCAACTGCTGCTCTTGTAGCGTTGAGAGCGTCCTCGATGCGGAGCTTCTTCTCCTTCATCTCAGTCTCGGTAGCTGCACCAACCTTGATTACTGCTACACCGCCTGCGAGCTTTGCAAGTCTCTCCTGAAGCTTCTCACGGTCGAAATCGGAAGTAGTAGTCTCAATACCGGTCTTGATCTGAGCGATACGGCTCTTGATCTCATCGGGATTGCCGTTGCCGCCAACGATGATAGTGTTGTCCTTGTTAACCTTAACCTGTCTTGCACGGCCGAGCTGTACAAGCTGAGTATCCTTAAGCTCAAGACCGAGCTCTCCGGAGATAACCTCACCACCGGTAAGGATAGCGATATCACGGAGCATCTCCTTACGTCTGTCACCAAAGCCGGGAGCCTTAACTGCAACGCAGTTGAAGGTACCACGGAGCTTGTTCAGTACGAGAGTGGTAAGAGCCTCGCCCTCAACGTCCTCAGCGATGATGAGGAGCTTGAGACCGGACTGAACGATCTGCTCGAGAAGGGGCAGGATCTCCTGGATGTTGGAGATCTTCTTATCGGTGATAAGAACGAGAGCGTCATCAAGAACAGCCTCCATCTTATCGGTATCGGTAGCCATGTAGGGAGAGAGGTATCCGCGGTCAAACTGCATACCCTCTACAACCTCGCAATATGTCTCAGCAGACTTAGACTCCTCAACGGTGATTACGCCATCGGAGGTAACCTTCTCCATTGCATCAGCGATAAGAGTACCGATAACCTCGTCACCTGCGGAGATAGTACCTACACGTGCGATATCAGCAGTACCGTTTACCTTCTTGGAGTTAGCGATAAGGCAGGAAACAGCCTTATCTACTGCCTTCTGGATACCCTTACGGATAACCATAGGATTAGCACCTGCAGTAACATTCTTCATTCCCTCGTGAATGAATGCCTGAGCGAGAAGAGTTGCGGTAGTGGTACCGTCACCTGCAGCATCATTAGTCTTGGTTGCAACCTCACGAACGAGCTGTGCACCCATGTTCTCAGCGGTATTCTCAAGCTCGATCTCCTTTGCGATGGTAACACCGTCATTGGTGATCAGGGGAGCTCCGAACTTCTTGTCAAGAACTACGTTACGACCCTTAGGTCCCATTGTGATCTTTACAGTATCAGCCAGCTTATCTACACCGGCAATAAGAGCATTTCTTGCGTCTGCTCCGTACAGAATATCCTTAGCCATTTCTATATTCTCCTTAAATCCAAAAATTACTCAACGATTGCCAGAATGTCACTCTGACGAACAATGTTGTACTCCTTACCGTCACACTTTACCTCAGTGCCGGCATACTTGCTGGTGATAACCTTATCGCCAACCTTAACAGTCATAACAACTTCCTTACCGTCTACGAGTCCACCGGGACCTACGGCAACAACCTCAGCCATCTGGGGCTTCTCCTGAGCAGCACCGGGAAGTACGATTCCGGACTTGGTGGTCTCCTCAGCTTCTACAGCGCAAACAACAACACGGTCTGCAAGCGGCTTTATAGTCATAATACCCTCCTTGTTCTGCAATGCTTTGCAGAAGGTTTAATTTTTTATTTGTTTAGCACTCACATTCCATGAGTGCCAGACTATGATATATTCTATACCGCAACGGCCTTAAAATCAAGGCTTTTTCTCAATATTCACATATAATTAACAAATAATTCCTCCCACGGATAATTATACTCAAAACACAGGAGTGCTAATACATCCTCACATCAAAAATATTTTTCGGTATTATCTGTACACTACACGAATATCATTATAAAAAAGCTTCTGTGAGGTATTATATGTTCCTTGAATCCATAAATGCCACACTTTCCGGTTACATACTTCCGGCAGTTCTTCTTACTTCTGGGATATATCTGGGATGGAGGATGAGATTTTTTTATATTCTGCATCCGTTACGCCTGTGCCGTGACATAAAAGACTCATCAAAAGATGGCGGTGTATCTCCTATACGTGCATTATCTGTAGCTCTTGCGGGTACACTCGGTGTAGGAAACATTACAGGTGTTGCCTCTGCCATTGCCTGCGGAGGTGCAGGTTCAGTATTCTGGATGTGGGCATGTGCATTTCTCGTCATGAGCGTAAAATACACTGAGGTATATCTTTCTCAGGTATACAAGCACAGTAACGGCAACAAAGCATTTGTGGGCGGTGCAATGTATTACATAAAAAACGGACTCCGTTACCTCATTGGAAACAGAGCATCCTCCGCACTTGCAGCAATTTTTGCGATGCTTATTGCGGCAAATTCTCTCCTTACGGGAAGTATCGTACAGGTGGATGCAGCATCCGGTGTTGTCTCGGAATTTTTTCCGTCTGTTCCATCTGTAATATGTGGTATAGTATTCGCAGTACTTGCTTGTATTACAGCTGCAGGCGGACTTAGCCGGGTATCGGGGCTCACAGTAAAACTGATACCATCTCTCACAGCGATATACGTTGTCCTGTCGCTCTTTTGCATTATAAGATCATCGGACACCCTTTCATATGCTTTTCGCTCAATATTTGACGGTGCATTTTCCCCTGCTGCAGCAGGAGGAGGTGTACTTGGATTCGGAATAAACAGTGCTCTGCGGTATGGCGTCACACGAGGTATATTTTCCAATGAAGCCGGATGTGGCACTGCTCCGTCAGCCCATGCCACAGCAAATGCACGAAGTCCTCATCACCAGGGATGCATGGGTATCTTTGAGGTCTTTGCAGATACAATAATTCTCTGCACCATGACAGCACTTGTGATCCTTACCTCAGGTATCATTCCGTCAGATGACGGTATGGCATCTGCCCTCGCCGCATTCTCTGCATCCGGTGGAGATATATGCGCAACCGTTATCGGTATATCCGTAATTCTTTTTGCCTTCGCAACAGTTATATGTCAATCATATTACGGCATAGGAGCAATAAATTACCTCACATCCTCAAAAAAATCTCGTATATTTTATCTTATAGCTCTTGCGTTTTCTTCAATCACAGGCTCAGTGATCACACCTGTGACCATGTGGAGTATAGCTGATCTTATAATTGCAACCATGACTGTTATAAACACTGTATCAGTGACAGCGGTCACCATGAACTGTACAATGACTATTTCCGATAAGTACGGCATATAGTATTATATATTTATGATCGGAGGTATACTATGAAAAATGCATTATCCGATATGGATTTCTCACCACTTTCAGACAGCACAGCCATCGCGCGCCACATGGATATCCTGGACGGACTCAGACTTGATCTGAAAATAGCGGCCGACGGTTTTCATGAGTTAAAAAACAAATCTCCTTTTGTATTATGCCGTGAACTTTCAAGAATCAGAGGCAAGAGAAGCATAAAAATAGCAAGTGTTTTTCGTACCGCATCGGCAGTATATTGTCACGAGCTTTACTTCAGGTATATTTTATCTCACAATACATACCCCTCCCTTCCCCATGGAGATATCTCAAAGCTATTGTCCCGTAATTTCGGAAGTACGGGAAATTTCTTTTATCTTGTACGAACACTTGCCGCCGGCTCACAAACTCCGGGATTCCTGTGGCTTTACAGGAAGAATACACTATCAAAAGATAAACGTATTCTCGGACTTGCAAGACTTCCTCTGTATTCGCTCCCTGATATGTCCGCAGTTACACCGGTCATGTGTATAGATCTATGGGAACACGCATATATAGACAACTGGGGATGCGATATTTCCGGTTACGCAGATGCTTATCTCAGGCAAACAGACTGGGACAAAGTCTTCTCAGACAGCTTTAGTTAACAGCTTACATATACCATCAAAACCGTCTCAGAACCTAAAAAACATATAAGGGGTTGATTTTTTAATAATTATATGGTATAATAAACGTGTATTGGCTAAAAAAGCGCTTGAAAAAAGGAATAAAAAGCCAAAAATCACAGGCTTTTAATGCCGCATTTTTCTGATTATTTCAAGCAAAATCCTCTGATCATTTGCCAATTTTTTGCCCGTCTGTCGGTGTTGACGGGACATTGCAGGTATGCCTCGAAAAAAATCCCGCGGTGTATCCTGACATGAAAAAAGTTAATGGAGAATCTTATGGGAAAAACAGACCGAAGTCCCCTTGTGGGGAAAAAAGTCGAACGGGATCCCGGAGTATGCCGGACACTTTTAACCGAAATTAAAGAAAAATTTCGTCTGCCGAAATTTTCGGCAAAGCACGCTGCCGTTGCAGTTTCAGCAATAACCGTTTCTGCCGCTATCGTTATCGTTTCAGTTTTCAGCGGTAAGAACGTCCCCGTTCAGGCAGCAGACTTTTATGTAGGAACAGAAACCGAAACCGTAGCCCCTGCTGAGGGTGTCGGAAGGTATTCTGACAGCGAGGTCGATACACAGGCCTCCGAATCGGTACCGGACACAGACAGTACCACCGATAAAGCACCCGAATCCGAAAAGGAGACTGTATCGGACAAAGACGAAAGCGGACGTTTCCTTGTGAAATTTGATTTCTACGGACGCGAGGGGATCTCGTGTTCCGCAACAGAACCCGCTACAGTCAGTGAATTTGCAGAGCGTCTCGGTATCACCTTTGATGAATCGGATGTTCTGAATGTATCATTTGATACTGTAATTTCCGAAGATACGGTAATCACCTCCGACAGTGTTACATATGATACTGTATCCATTGCATCCGCTATCGGATTTAAAACCAAGTATGTTGACAACGCCTCCATGTATGCCGGCTCTTCAAAAGTCAAGCAAAAGGGTGTAAACGGCGAGAGTATCACTGAATACGAAGTCAAGTATGTAAACGGAGTTGAAGTCTCACGAACAGAGATCAAGACTTATGTAAGCAAAAACCCTGTCGACAAGATCGTCGAGCGCGGAACCAAGACATACTCTCCTTCCCCCTCTGTTATTGTTCAGAGCGGTGGAACAAACGGCGGAACATTTGTAGGCGGAGACGGCAAGACTTACCGCTATTCAAGTTATATTGATGTTAAAGCTGTATGGTATCCTGCCGGAGGATCCACTTACATCGGACTTCCTGCAAATGAAAATGTAATTGCTGTAGATCCCACAGTAATTCCTCTCGGAAGCCAGGTATACATTACGGGAGACTATGCTGATATCGGCGTAAGAACTGCGGCTGACATCGGCTCCTCAGTCAAGGGTAATATTATCGATATCTGCTTTGAAAGATCGAATCCCCTTGCAGCAAACTTCGGAGCACGTCCGATGAGAGTATACATACTCGCATAACAGATCAAAAGGAGAGGCGGCGCCTCTCCTTTTAGTTTAGTTGATATTACAGGAATTTATAATTATGGATTTTACAAAAGTTGATGAATTTCTTGACGGTCTCATAGGTACTCTTGTGCCGTCAAACGATCTTATTATTATGAAGGATCACAAGGTGATCCACAGGCACATCTGCGGTTACTCCGATTTTGAGGAAAAACTTCCTCTCACCGGAGACGAGCTGTACTTTATGTATTCCGCTACTAAACCTGTCACCTGTGCCGCAACAATGATTCTTCATGAGCGTGGGCTTTTCTCTCTTGATGATCCCCTTTATGAATATCTCCCCGAATTCCGTGATATGAATGTTCTCTTCACAGACAGTGACGGCAAGAAAAAAAGCCGCCCTGCAGAGACTCACATCACTGTGAGGAACCTTTTTTCGATGACTGCCGGACTCGATTACAACATTCAGGCTTCTCCTGTACGTGCCGCACGTGAATCCACCGCTCCTGAATGCCCCACGAGAGAGATCGTTCGTGCTATTGCAAAATCTCCTCTTTCATTTGATCCGGGAACAAGATGGCAGTACAGTCTTTGTCATGATGTTCTTGTGGCACTCGCAGAGGTGCTTTGCGGTATTCCCTTCCGCGATTTTGTGCAGACAAATATTTTTGATCCTCTCGGAATGAAGGACTCATATTTTTGGTACGATGAGGATATGCTGAAGCGAATCGCTCCTCAGTATATGTACTATGATGATGCTGAAGAATTCCGCAAGGTAAAAAAAGAAAACGAGTACATATTTGGTACCCGTTATGATTCAGGCGGTGGCGGAATAATTTCCTGCACTGAGGATATGGCAAAATTCGCAGATATGATGGCATCGGGTGGTACAACCTCCGATGGTACACGCATTATCCGTCCCGAAACTATCCGTCTCATGAACACCAATATGCTCACACCTGAGCTTATGCGTGATTTCAACTGGGAGCAGTACCGAAGCTACGGATACGGTCTCGGTGTACGAACCCTTATCACCAAGGACACCGGTGCCGCATCAAGTATCGGAGAATTCGGCTGGGCAGGTGCCGCAGGATCATATATGCTCTGCGATCCTATAGAAAAGCTGTCGATATTCTGCTCTCGTCATATGCTCAATAATAAGGAGCCGTTTATTACCCCGAAGCTCAGAAATCTTGTATATAATGGAATCAAAAAATAAACAGATTTTTCAATTCAAAGCCACTGTTCAATCAGTGGCTTTGAATATTTCATACACGTTCCAAATATTACGGAACCCAATATCTTGGGGATCAAATGTGCCTTTTACTTTACTTTTAATCGGTCCACTAACATAAGTAGGTAGACCACCCATTTCAAGTATCCTGTTGGTCATAAACTTCAAAGAAAGCATAAACATCTCATCCTTGCGATACTTTACAGGCAAAAAGGTCTGTATTCCATTATTAACGGAGAATCCCCGAACACTGAGGAAAGTATCGGTGTCAAATCCGATCATCTCATCATTATGATAGATCCCATTGAACAGCCATCGTCCATATTTATCGGACGATTCTTTTTCATCATCAAAACTGTCTAAAAACAGACACTCAAGTCTTGACTCATTGGTTCCGGTATGCCCGCATATCCTACGAATATCATCAAGATCCTCTTTACCAAGTGCCCGAATACTTATCCCATCGGGCATATCAATCGAAAACGGCTCTCCCGTATACACCTTTCTGCACAAATACTGTTCAACAGATCTATTTATACCCCTTGTCGCCAGTTCGCTTGCCGCTTTGTCTATATCATCCGCCGTATAGATCTGTAATGTGAATCTATCATCACTAAACATTTTTACACACTCTGCAATATAATCATAATCATTGGATACGATCCTGCAATACATCTTAGTTTGTGATTCCCGAACATAAATAATACCACGGTTAAGGCTATCGCCCAAGTAAAACGGCTGATCTGCCATACTCAGATAGTTCAGTGCAAGCCAACCGTAACGTACACTATCTTTTTCAAGAAGATGATCCGCTGCTTCATCCTTATCAATGATCTTTAGCTGTGGGAATTCATGGATCATCCTTGCACCGACAGTTTCGTTGTAAAGGTCTTCAAAAAACATAGATCTGCTCTTCTTTTTTCTGTATTCGTTGGGTGTCTTGCCGTACTGTCTCTTGAATGCCCTTGTAAAGCTTTCGTGAGCCTCGTACCCGCATTCAAGGGCAATGTCAAGTACTTCTCTGTCCGTTCTGAGGAGTAGCATCGCCGCATTTTTCAGACGAATGAATCTGACGTACTCCATGACGTTGAATCCCGTGTGCGCCGCAAAGATACTGTTAAAATAATTAGTAGAGAATCCTGCATTTGCAGCAACATCATCAATGGTCATATCACTCTTAGATGACTCATTCCTGATGTAATCGATCGCTTGTTTTACAATATTACTGTTTTCCATATAAGTTCCTTTCAAATATAGTGATCGAGCGCTCTTTCTGACTATATTATAGCAGGAAATACGGGATTTGTCTTGACCGAAACAACTGTGTTTGTCGGCATCACTCCATCTTTGTCATCCTTCGGTTTACTCAGAATGATAAAAAAGAGTACAAGCACAAGAAGACTCATATGGGATTCGATTCGATTGACAATCCGTGACGTTTAATTTTAACTTGCGTTGCAGGCTGAAGGATTTCCAACAACAATCTCCTCATCCCCATTATTATGTTGCTCAGATTCAGCATATTGAATAGTTATAATAGTTTTCATATTCTATCACCCCTTATTCAAAAGCTTTTTGGAAAGGGGTGCGGGGGAACCCTTTTTCTCGAAAAAGGATTCCCCCGCAAAATAATATTATCTTTTAACTTATGCGTCGATCTTAGAGCTGTTTACCTTGATGCCGGGGCCCATGGTAGAAGCGATAACGCAAGACTTGATGTACTGACCCTTAGCGGCAGCAGGCTTAGCCTTGATAACAGCACCCATAAGAGTGTTGAAGTTCTCAGCGAGCTTCTCAACACCGAAGGAAGCCTTACCGATAGGACAGTGGATGATGTTGGTCTTATCAAGACGGTACTCGATCTTACCTGCCTTAGCCTCGGTTACAGCCTTAGCTACGTCCATGGTAACAGTACCTGCCTTGGGGTTAGGCATAAGTCCCTTAGGACCGAGCACCTTACCAAGACGACCGATAGTACCCATCATGTCGGGGGTAGCGATAACTACGTCGAACTCGAACCAGTTCTCCTTCATGATCTTCTCAACGAGATCAGTGTCACCAACATAGTCAGCACCTGCATTCTTTGCTGCATCAACGTTGTCGCCCTTAGCGAAAACGAGAGTACGAACAGTCTTACCGGTACCGTTGGGGAGTACTACTGCACCACGAACCTGCTGGTCAGCGTGACGGGAGTCAACACCGAGACGAACGTGGATCTCAATAGTCTCATCAAACTTTGCCTTAGAAGTCTGGCAAACGAGGTCAATAGCCTCTGCGGGATCGTAAAGCTTGCTCTTTTCGATAAGCTTTACGCTGTCTGTATATTTCTTACCCATTTTCATCGTCAACTACCTCCTTAGTCCTCAACAACTACGCCCATGGAACGTGCAGTTCCGGCGATCATGCTCATAGCAGCCTCAACGGATCCTGCGTTCAGGTCGGGAGCCTTTGTCTCAGCGATCTGACGGATCTGATCCTTAGTGATCTTAGCTACCTTGTTCTTGTTGGGCTTATCGGATGCAGTCTCGATACCGCAAGCCTTCTTGATAAGAACTGCTGCGGGAGGAGTCTTTGTAATGAAAGAGAAGGAACGGTCTGCGTATACAGTAATAACGACAGGAATGATCATACCGATGTCATTCTTGGTGCGCTCGTTAAATTCCTTCGTGAAGTTGATAATGGTTACACCGTATGCACCAAGTGCAGGACCTACGGGGGGGCCGGGCATTGCCTTGCCGGCGGGGAGCTGAAGCTTGATATAGCCGAGTATTTTCTTTGCCATAATTTAATACCTCCATATGTGGTTCGTGACGGGAGACTTAAAGAATTTTTCTCCCTCCCACTTGTGCGCCCTTTATCTGGGATGACGCAAAACCCACTAAGATGCCACAACGCCACAGAACAGCGCTTGTTCCGGCCGTGCGGATCATCTGTTATTCCGCCTTGCGACGGATCTGCTTCGTCTCGACCTTAACGGGCATATCACGTCCTACAGTCGATACGATAACTGTTGCCTCAGTACCATCCTCGGAGATCTCATCGATCTTACCGAAGAAGCCTGTAAACATTCCGTCCACGATGTCTACGATATCGCCCACAGCAAGTGAAACTGTTGTTGTACGATTCTCGTTGAGGATAGCAGCTGCCTCCTCATCGGACAGTGGTACGGGCTTTGATCCCGGGCCTACAAAGCCGGTAACTCCGCGAATATTACGGACTACGTGCCAGCTCTCATCGGTCATTGTCATCTTGATGAGCACATAGGAGGGGAATACCTTTGACTCCACTTCCTTCTCCACTCCTCCGTCAGACTCGACGATGATCTCGGTGGGGATCTTAATATCGAAAATAAGGTGTCCCAGTCCTCTGTTTTCGATAATCTTCTCAAGGTTTGTTTTCACCTTGTTTTCATAGCCGGAATAGGTATGTGCTACATACCATCTGGGACCGGCATTCATCTCATTGATATCGCTCATTTTTCCACCCTGAGCCTTAATCAGATGATATTGTTAAGACCGGTGATACCCTGAGTGAACACGAAATCGAGAAGTGCTACAGCAATAGCAACAACTGCGATAACCGCAATAACCATTACGGAATTCTTCAGCACACTCTTGGGAGCAGCCCAAACGATCTTCTTCATCTCAGACTTGCAGGATCTGAACCAAGCAGCCATACGGCTAAAAGCAGAGGGCTTGTCAGACTTTACCTTGTCAGCCTTCTTCGCCTTTTCTGCAGGAGCAGAGGCGGTATCTTTCTCGAGATTCTTCTTTTCGATGTCAGCCATGTCTTACTCCTCCGAAATTATTTGGTTTCTTTGTGCAGAGTATGCTTGCGGCAGAAACGGCAGTACTTGTTCATTTCAAGACGATCGGGATC
>JAZUBE010000094.1:0-2383 GCA_045638325.1 Eubacteriales bacterium | reverse complement strand
AGCCTGAGAACCTCCACGGGTTCCTCTGGGCTGCTCGTCAGCGAACATGATTCCGCTACCCCACTGGAGACATCCGTTGATCTCGTTGGAGTCGGAGCATGCAACAGCAACGGTCATTCCGTAAGCATCGCCTGCCTTAGGAATAAGAGTAGCGTTTACAGCTGACCACGGAACAGCACCCTCATAAGTGATCTTGCAGGTACCGTCCTCATTCTCAACGAGGTTAATGCCTACGATACCGCCGTCCTTACCAAGGTTCCAGCCATCACCGTATGACTTACCGCATCTCCAGATAGTGGGGGTATCACCCTTAACCATACCCATGATGCAGTTGAATACTTCCTTATCGCTTGACCAGGGCTTCTTGAAACGGTTGCCACTGTAAGCGTCGGTCTTGTAGTTGAAGTTGGGGTCAGCACCGAGCATTACTGCGCTAGGGCCCTTCTCGTCTACACGGAACTGGATACAGTCACCGTTCCAGATCTCATCTCCGCCCTTAGGAAGGGAGAAGGGATCGGGATCTTCAACAACAGCAGCGATGTAAAGGAACTCGTCGTCCCAACGGAGCCACACGTCGTATGCAAGTGTATCACAGATACCCTCTACTGCGAACCAGTAGAAAGTGTTTCTGAGGCCGAGAGCCTCGTTGTAGCCGACTTCCTCGTCGTCTACGGTAGCTGCGCCTTCAGTAACCATCTTAACGGTTACATCGCCCCACTCCTCGGGGGATACGCATCCATCAATGGTAGGCTGCTTTGCAAATCTGGGAACGCTTACTTCCATGTTGGTCTGCTCTGCGGAAACTGTGAGAGCAAACATGGAAACGAGCATTGCCGCTACCATAAGGAAAGTTACAAACTTCTTCATTTCTATTCCTCCATGAATTGAGTATATTATATGCCTGTATATATGTACAAACATGGCATATGATTTATTACATTTTACCACATACCAAATTTAAAGTCAATAGCGATACATAAAAAATAAGTGAAAAGAGAAGAGTGAAAAGGAGGTGAAAGAGGTATTATTTTGTGGGTAAAAATGCGGTGTTTAAAGTGTTGTATTTCTTTAATTTTTATATAGCGATCGCAATATGTGCGTTTTGCGGTATGGGTGTTCTCTGCAGTACGGTTTGTGGGTATAAATACATTCGCAGGGACGGCCTATGCCACCCCTGCGACAAAACAGATTATTACAGTTAACAATTAAGGTGATCCCCCATGGATACACAGCCGGGAATTTTTCTTATACCTCAATAAGTTCCTTTGGTGAATGTGTTATATCCTCGGCGCCGCCGGGAGTGATCACCACCATGTCTTCAATACGACAGCCGTACATTCCCGAAATATAGATACCGGGTTCAACCGTTACCACGTTTCCTGCAGTCAGTACAAGTCCGTTATCTCTCGTGTAAAGCCCGGGTTCCTCGTGGATCTCAAGACCCACTCCGTGACCGAGTGAGTGTCCGAACGTGCCTTTGTATCCCGCACTGTCAATGATATCACGTGCGATCTTGTCCATCTCGTGATTTCTCATTCCTTCAGAGATCACATCAAGTACAGCCTCTTGCGCACGAAGTACCGTCTCATAAACACGGCGCATCTCGGCGTCTGCACGACCGATGACTACAGTTCTCGTCATGTCTGAGTGATATCCACCCACCACAGCACCGAAGTCCATAGTAAGAAATCCCGCCTCAAGCTTCCTGTTTTCGGGAGTCTTGTGAGGAGATGAGGAATTTTTGCCCGATACCGCAATGGTTTCGAAGCTGATCGCCTCAGCTCCGTTTTTCTTCATATAGTATTCAAGCTCCGCCACCACGTCAAGCTCTGTCATATTCCTCGAAAGTACAGTCAGAATGTGGGAAAATGCCTCGTCCGTGATTTTCTGAGCAGCTTTTATGTACCCGATCTCCTCGGGTGTTTTTATTTGCCTGAGATGCGAGAAGATATTCCCTGCAGGGGAAAATTCTGCTTCGGGCACAGCCGCTTTAAGCGCATCAAGCTCAGCACAGGTCAAATGCCCTTCTTCGTAGCCGATGCGAACCTTACCTTTGCCCGAAAAATATTCCTTTACATATCCCGAGATAAATCGTCCTTCGGGTTGTACTGCACGTACACCTTCGGGAGCGACACGTGCAGCTTCTTCGAAATATCTGAAATCCGCAAGCATCACAGCTTCATCGGTGCCGATGAGCACGCGTCCGTCGGGATTGCCGAAGCCTGTGCTGTATCTGTGATTTTCGGGGGATGATACCCAGATGAAATCAAGACCCGCTGCCGACATGGATGCCTGTATATCTGCAAGTGCTTTATACATAATACACCTCATTTCTGCCATACGGTGCCGGTGATACCTGCCTCGGGATGAGCTTTCAGATACC
>JAZUBE010000093.1:0-13690 GCA_045638325.1 Eubacteriales bacterium | reverse complement strand
TTCTGATCCAGTACTGAGTATCCTTCTTTACGGTCGGGTTCTGATCCCCCGTATATGTCACAGCAAATTCATATTCGTAGGTCTTATAATGATTGTCAGTCGCATCTTCAGTTACCCTGACAACCTGAGCCACTCCGTTCTGCACTCCTGCTTTATTATAATCTCTCGTAAGTATACGTGGATTCATAAGCTGACTGTCTTTCGTTGCATCCTCATCCTTGTATACTCCTACATACAGATTCTGGGAGGAATCGCCTTTTCCCGCCTCAGCTACCTCAAATGTTCCCTTTATTCGGATAACATCCCCTTTTTTTACAGGGATAGCATTTGATATAAATGAATTATCCGAACCGTTTTCATTAAATACTCCTGCTGACGTGAGATTCATTCCCGCTTTCCAGTCGTCTCCTCCTACATCAGCAAGATTATCGGGTTCCTTTTCACTTTTACACACGGTACATATACCATTCTCGTAATTATGTTCACCTGTCGCAGGAATAGTTTCGGTATATCCCTCTCCGCATACGACACAGGTGTATTTTAAAATACCGTCAACCCCGCAGGAATTCTCCGCAAGAACCTCGCAAACATAATCACAGGGGAACTTTTCAGTGATAATTACCACTTCATCACCGCATACCGCACACTTTATGACAGTCTCGCCATTCGTACTGCATGAAACCTCATGTACAACCTCGGTCCTGTCCTTGTGTCCCAGCCTGATATTATCCCATTTTGTAATGTATTTAAGGATCTGAGACACATCAGTCAGATTTATCTTGTCATCGTTTACCGTATCTGCCGCATTATAATCTATATCAACATCCCATTTTGCAATATGTTTCAGAATTTGTGCCGCATCTGTAAGATTTACTTTTTCATCCCCATTTACGTCTCCCGCAGGTATGCATATTTCAGTCTCCTCAGCACTACAATTAAATATGTACACAGATACCGACATAACTACCGCCAAAAATAATCCAACTATTCTTTTCATAAAAACACCTCCGATTTGTGACTACAATAACACCAAATGGTGTTATTGTAGTCACATTTTAACACCATATGGTACTTTTTGTCAACACCATACGGTGCTTTTTATATAATTAAATACACACCATATTCCATCGGAGGAAAATAAATATGTACCCTAGAATAAGAGATCTGAGAGAAGATTCAGATAAAACACAAAAGGATATCGCAAATATGTTGAATATGCAACTTACAGTATATCAGCGATATGAAAGAGGTGAACGGGATCTACCGTTCTGGGTGGCTATAAAACTGGCAGATTATTATAACGTCTCTCTTGATTACCTTGCAGGAAGAACATCTAATCCGTGAAATAATCTCCCAAAACCTGTATTTTTCTCCCTGCAGCAGAAAAAACAAACTGCAAATATATAAAATATAGTCAACAAACCTCTCAAAAACGAAAAAATATTGTACATATGTATTGATTTGTTATTTTGGCTGTGGTATAATAAGTTATAAAACTGTACCTGTCTCTATTTGCAGGGAGACTGAAAGGCAGGCTTATAATGAAAAGACTTACAGGCATTATTCTTTCGGGGATCATCGCACTGCAGACTCTTTATACGGGCGCTGTTACGTCAGAGGGCGTTTCTGCCTATTATGAGCTTGCACCAATAACCGGAGAGGAATCAAGAGAGGTTACAAACCTCTACGACGGTGTTACCCGTACCGATATCGTTCTCTCAAACAGTTCGCCTTATAAAAAGCAGGCGTTTACGGTTATTGAGTTTGATCCCGCACAGGAAGATCTCTATTTTGAGGTCCGTGGCGGAGATCCCACATATCTCACCACAAAAAAGCGTACTTCGGATACCCTTGCAAGATACAACGCAGAGGGTACCGGAAGAAAAGCTCTCGTTGCCACCAATGCCGGTCTGTGGATGTCCATAAACCATCACATACGCCCGGTCGGAAATGAAGCAAGTTATGAGTATCCCGAGCTTGAACCCAATGTAAAGAAGGGTTATAACATCCCCTGGGGATATAATATGTACGGCGGCGAGATCGTTTGTACAAATAATATTAAGGAAGAAACTCCTTTTCCCGACTACTTCCGCCAGTTCGGAATCACCTCCGACGGTGAGGCTATATTCGGTCGGGTACTCACTCACACTATAATAACAAACGAAAATACCGGAAGATCGATAATGTCCGAGGGTATCAACAGACTTCCTGCTCTGGATGCTCTCATTACATACACGGACAGAGGTATGGCGTCAAACTACTGTCTTGACGATGCTTATGAGGTCGTCATTGACTGTGATTACGACTATACCGTAAAACCGGGATGTATCGTAAAGGGTACTGTCACATCAATATCTCCTCCCGGAAGCAAACGCTCATCAATGAAAGCCAACCGTATTATCCTTACTGCAAGAGGTGACAGACTTGATGATCTGAAGGATTTTGCTGTAGGGCAGACCGTTTCCATAAATGTTGAGGTCGAGGATACACTCAATCCTTCGAATACTCCTAAATGGTACAAGGTCTCCAACTGTGTCAACGGACATCAGTGGGCAATATGGGACGGTGTTCCCCAAGGAATCGCTTCAACCACTTATTATCCCGCAACAATCCTCGGTGTTAAAGCCGACGGACACGCCGTTATGATAACATCTTACGGCAGACAGTATAACAAGCTCGGTAATTACTATAGCTATGGTCTGCAGATCGGTCAGGTAGATGAGCTCTGTCAGGAGCTCGGTATTGTCTCCTGTTTCCTTATGGACGGCGGCGGCTCTGCCACAATGTGGTGTCAGGAGCCCGATGGAAGCTATGAGCTTACAGGACGCCCCTGCGACACAAATTCCGATGGTACCTACGGTGCCGAGCGAAAAGTGCTCAGCTCACTTATTCTGGCGGTAGGCCCGTCCCGCTCGGGAATCGATTCTACCGATGCCTCGCTGAGTGCCGACAACAGCGACGCTATCGTCCGTGAGCCAAACAATCTTGTTTGTAAGGCGGGAGTCGATATGTTCACTCTCAGTGCCACGGACTACACAAATCCTTCATTTAAATACGATCTGTTCAATGCATCCGCAGATACACATAAATATATGGTAATAGAAGGTTCCCCCACAATGAATGGCGGAGGCAGATTTACCCTTGGTATCTATCCTGCAGGCGGTCAGACATTTGATCCCGTTATGCGTACGGGAAAAAGAGTCTCCTTCAACTGTAACGGAACTTGGCAGAGAAAAATCGTAGACCTCTCCTCAATGACCGAATGGTCAGGCAGGATGAACTATATGCAGATGGATCTGTTTGACGATACGGGAATCGGTATTCCCGGCGAAGGTCTGAATCTCACAAGAGTAAAATTCTTCGGTACACTCGCTGAGGCAGAAGCTTTTGCCGGTGGATCATCCGAACCTATGAAATACGGGGATGCGGATAATTCCGGTAAAATAAATCTGTCGGATGTGTCACTGATCCTAAAAAAATTCGCAAAATGGAACGTCTCGGTATCAGATGATGCCGATTACGATAAAAACGGCAGCCTGGATCTCACAGACGCCGCGCTGATCCTTCGCAGTATAAATGCAAAGTGATCGAATACCGTGGCAGCACCACAGGAAAGGTAAGGTTTTGTTTTGAAAAAGTTTAAGAGTATTCTTCTGGCAGCTCTGGTATTATCTCAGACACTGCTTATGAGTGCAGTTTCATCCACGGGACTTGACTCTTATTATGTGGGAACTCCAAAAATAGACGGAGAAAACTCACGTACCGTTGATTATATCTACGACGGTGTAACAAGGACAGACTTCGTTCTCTCCGGTTCATCAAAGTATATCAATCATGGCGGCGCTCAGAGATTCTCTACCCTTGAGTTTGATCCCAAGCAGGATGACCTCTACTTTGAGGTCCGCGGAGGTACATACATCAGCTCCCAGGTAAAGACATCCACCGCAATGAAAAATTATAATACCGCAAATGCTGCTGACGGCAAGTACGCAATCGCAGGTACAAACGGTGACCTCTGGCTGATGAATAACACTCATATCTTCACCAGTGGTGCAAATCAGAATGTTACCAAAGGATATCAGGTTCCTATGGGCTTTGCTATGTACGATGGCGAGCTCGTATGTTCCCAGAATCTTGATGTAGACGGAAGCTGGTCATTCGGTGTCTCCGCCGAAGGTAAGGGACTTATTGGTTATCTCAAGCCTGTTATCAGAGCAACAAACCAGTCTACCGGTTCGACTATCACCATTGACGGTATAAACCGTATTCCTAAGGATGGTTATCTCGTAATGTATACCGATCACGGATATTCATCCAACCACTCCATGAATGATGCATACGAAGTAGTCATCGACTGCGGATATGACTATAACGTAAAACCCGGTGCAACCATTACCGGTAAAGTTACTGCAATAACCAAGCCCGGCGGAACAAAGTATAACTGTATTGCAAACAGAATCGTCCTCACTGCAAGAGGAACCGATAAGAAGGCTCTTCTTGAAAATTACAAGATCGGCGATGACGTAACCATCAATGTAGATATCTTTGACCAGAACGGAAGAACCGAAGAATGGTACGGCGTTACCAATATCATCAGCGGTCACTTCCCCCACGTTATGAACGGTGTAGCTACCACATGGGACAGTTCCCAGAGAGTAAATTACCCTCAGACCTGTATCGCGGTAAAGAAGAATGGTAACGTTCTTATCATTACCTCTTACGGTCGTCAGGGTTCATACAGTGAGGGTATCTGGATTCAGGAAATGCCTCAGCTTCTCGTAGAGATGGGCGTTGAATGGGCATTCATGATGGACGGTGGCGGATCTGCAGATATGGTCTGTGAAAATGCCTCCGGTGGATATGAGCTTACAGGACGTACCTCAGATAACAAAGCTCAAACTCTCGGTGGTGAGCGTTCCGTAATAAATAATATCATCCTTGCAGTAGGTCCTTCTAAATCAAATGCAGGCTCTGATAGTATCAATATCACTCAGGATACTTTGAAGAATATCACAAGAGACGAAAATAACATCAAGACATCCTGCCTCCAGGATGGTGTTATGAGCCTCACAACAACAGGATTCTCAAATCCTTCGTTCAAGTTCGACCTCTTCGGCGGTACCTCTGCCGATACATATAAGTACATGGTAGTAGAAGGTTCTCCCACAAACAATAACGGCGGTACCTTCACTATGGGATTCTACCCTTCGGCAGGACGAAAGCTTGATCCTGTAATGTCACAGGTAAAGAAGATTACCTTCGACTGCGACGGAACATGGCAGAGAAAAGTAATCGATCTGTCGGGAATGACTCATTGGTCAGGCAGAATGAATTACATCCGTATGGATCTATTTGATGATACGGGAATAGGACTTATTGGAGAGGGAATAGACATCTCTGCAGTAAAATTCTTTAAAACTGCATCCGAAGCTCAGGCATACGCAAACGGTTCGTCAATTCTCGGTGATGCTGACGGAACAGGAACCGTTACTCTGAGTGATGTATCACTTATCCTTAAGAAGATCGCAAAATGGAATGTCTCCGTAAACGAAACAGCAGACTACAACCAGGACGGCAAGATCAATCTTACCGATGCGGCTCTCGTTCTCCGCTTCATTGCGGCATAAGTAAGTATCTAATGTCGTAAGACTAAAGATAAACTCAGTTCATTATAAGTAAAGGGGTTATAAAATGAAAAAGATTCTTTCTCTCATTCTCACAGCAGTAATGCTTATGAGCGCGCTCATTATTACAGCAAGTGCTGATGAGATCGGATTCGGTGAGTACGCACCTAACGGTATGTATGTTGAGAATTCCGATCTTACACAGGCTCTTGACGCTAATCAGACAGATGCTCAGGGTATCTACTACACCCTCGACGACAGCACTATGACCGCTATCGTCGGTAAGAATACCTACGCAGATTCTGCATCTGCAGGTGTTCCCACCACAGCAACCGTAGTAATTCCTGCTACAGTTACCGCAAACGGTAACACTTATAACGTTACTACCATCGGTAGAAATGCATTCGACGGCGTTGATTCCATCGTTGCTGTTGCTTTCTTCGGTGACGTTATCGGTGAGTTTGCTTTCGCAGGCTGTACCTCCCTTGAGTATGTGTATACCGCTGCATCCGAGATCAAGGGCTTCGCTTTCTGGGGTTGCTCTGCTCTCGTAACTGCTGATATCGAGGTTGCTGATTCCATCGGCGGCGGCGCATTCTGGAACTGTGTAAATCTCCAGCTTCCCGTTATCACCGCTGACGTTATCATGGATAAGGCTTTCGAGGGTTGCTCAAAGGCTGAGTTCATCTTCGTTGGTAATGCTCCCGCAGTTGCTGCAGGCGCATTCGATGCTACCGCTAAGGGTTACTACACCGAGGGCGCTACCGGTTACGATGCTCTCCCATTCGAGACTGTTGCTATCTCCGGTGCTATCTACGACGTAGTTGACGTATATGGTATCGCAGGTGATATCGTTGATGTTGATATCAACTTCGCAACCGCTATCACCGCAGGTGAGTATGCAATCACTATCACTGCTGACGAGGGTATTACTGTTACCGACTTCCACAACACCGGCGTTATTGGTCCTATCTCCAAGGACGGTGCAACTGTAAGCGGTACTGTTGATGCAGATTATATCTCCGGTTCCTTCGGTACTATCGAGGTAACTGTTGCAAGTGATGCTAAGGCAGGTACTTATAAGATTTACGCTACCGTAAACGGTGTTGAGGCTCTTGCAGGTTCCGTTACTATCTGTGACCACGCTGCAACCAAGACTGTAACCATTAAGTCCGCTTCCTGTGACGAGGCAGGTGTTCAGAACACCGTATGTACCGCTTGTGGTACTGTTATCGCTACCACAGACGTAGAGGCAGCCGGTCACGCTTATAAGGATTTCGTAATCGCTCCTACATGTACTGAGAGCGGATACACCCGTCACATCTGTGAGTGCTGCTCCGATTCTTATACCGATACTGAAGTAGCTGCTCTCGGACACACATGGGATGAGGGTGAGGTAAAGGTTGAAGTTTCCACCACCAGAGAAGGTCAGATCATCTACACTTGTATCACCTGCGGAACTCAGAAGAAGGTAACCGTTCCCAAGATCAAGTACGGTGATGCAAGCCTTGACGGCAAGATCACTCTTACCGATGCTACATACATTCTTCAGTATATCGCTAAGTGGGATATGAGCGCAAAGACATTCGACTTTGTTAACGCAGATGTTAACTGTGACAGCAAGATCACTCTTAACGATGTATCCAGAATTCTCCAGTACATCGCTAAGTGGGATGTTAAGCTTGGACCTACAAAATAATTGATCCCTGAATAAAGATATAAAAGAGGGCGCATCTGCGCCCTCTTTTATCAAATTTAACAGAGGTACCAACCATGGAAATAAAGCTTTTTGATGGTATACCCGATAATATATCTTCCAGAGAGAAACGGGAATCACGTGTGTATGAGCTTCTCGATTCTATCGGTATACCATATACCCGTACAGACCACTCTCCTGCAATGACGATGGAGGACTGTAAAGCTGTAGACGATGTTCTCGGTGTCGTTATGTGCAAGAATCTGTTTCTTTGTAACAGACAGAAAACTTCATTCTATCTCCTCCTTATCCCCGGAGATAAGGCATTCCGCACAAAAGAATTCTCCGCTGCCCTCGGTATATCAAGAGTTTCTTTTGCCGATGAGGAAGATATGGAAAGACTTCTCGGACTTCATCCCGGTGCTGTCACTGTTATGGGACTTATGAATGATACCGAAGGTGATGTACAGCTCGTCATAGACCGTGATGTTACTGAAAATGACTATATCGGATGTCATCCTTGCGTGAATACATCAAGTATAAAAGTATCAACAAAAGATATTCTTGAGAAATTTCTCCCGCACGTAAATCACAGTCCCATCTATGTAGAACTTAAAGGTGAGGCTTGATAATAAGAAAGGTTTTTAAGATGAAAAAAATAATTTGTGTTATTTTCTCTCTCCTTATCCTTTGCGGATGTTCCGGTTCAGGAGATAAAAATAACGAAGAACAAACCACAGTTACTACAAAAAAAGAGGTCCACTTCGATGATGACAGCGGAGTTCTCATGGCTGACGGATCGGGAAATTTCTTTCTTGACGGAGAGCCTATCTCTTCTGAAGAATATGAAAATCTTAAGAATGCGATCATCGGAGATACTGCATCTCCCGTGACAGAAGCTGAGACTGAAACTGCAGAAACAATCCCCTCTGAACCTGAAGATCCCCTAAAAAATGATCCCTCTCTCGGAAAATATGTGGATACAGGTTCAACAGAGCTTGATATCCGTAATCACGATATCTACATAAGCTCTGAACCCGGTATTAAGGACGTAAAGACATTCTCCCCAGGTGATACCGTTCTCTTTAATATCTGGTGTAGTGATACTGCTTATTTTGATTCTTATATTTACGTTGTATCAAAAGATACACCCCATAAGGACAGCTATGAGTCAGGTGAGTATATCCACAAGCAGGATATGTTCATGTTCTCTCCCGTAGATGCAGGTCAGATATTCGGTGATCTTACTCTTCCCACGAATATTACCCCCGGTATATATGAATTCCGTTTTGTCTGTGGTACTGAAGAAGGATATATCCCGTACTATATAGGCTAAATACACGATCGGCTTGTTTTGTAACAAGCCGATTTTTTAGTATATCTTTACCGGTTTTAATGAAAATATCATTGTAACATCTTAACTCTTATGGTATACTATGATTATCAATTCAAAAATCTGAGGTAATTATGGTTTTTTCAAGTCCGGATTTTCTTTTTCTTTTTCTCCCGGCAGTAATACTTACGTATTTCATAGTACCTCCCGTACTGAGAAATCCCGTACTGCTACTGTTCAGCCTTTTCTTCTACGGATGGGGAGAGCCTGCTTATATAGTTCTTATGGTAATAACCATTATCATAGATTATATCGGCGGATATTTTGTTGCGAAATTTCTTCCAACCTCGCGTAAAAAAGCAAAAATAGCAATGGCAGCAGCCATTGTTATAAACCTTCTGTCCCTCGGATTCTTCAAATATTGGGACTTTTTTGCAACTTCACTTTCTGCACTTCCTTTTATTCCTGAACTTCCCGTATTTGAACTCACACTGCCCGTGGGAATCTCATTCTATACATTCCAGTCACTCTCATACGTTGTTGACGTATATAGAGGCGACGGAAACGTACAGAAAAATATCGCCACCTTCGGTACATATGTAACACTGTTCCCTCAGCTTATTGCAGGTCCTATCGTGCGTTACTGCGATGTTGATGATCAGCTTCGTCACCGTGAACACAGACTTGATCTTTTTGCGTCAGGTGTACGTACATTTGTGTGCGGTCTTGCAAAAAAGCTCATTCTTGCAAATTCCGCAGGTGCTATGTGGGATGCTCTTTCCGAGTCGATAGTAGGAAATTCTCCCTCTGTTGTTGCAGCATGGCTCGGACTCCTTTTCTACACATTCCACATTTATTTTGATTTTTCCGGATATTCCGATATGGCAATAGGTCTCGGAAAAATGTTCGGATTTGTATTTCGTGAAAACTTTAATTATCCCTATATTGCAGACAGCGTGACAGATTTCTGGAGACGCTGGCATATATCACTCAGCGTATGGTTCCGTGAATATGTATACATACCTCTCGGAGGAAACCGCAAGGGAAAGGGAAGAATGATTCTGAATCTCTTTGCTGTGTGGTTCCTTACGGGAATGTGGCACGGTGCAGGATGGAATTTCATTCTGTGGGGACTTTACTACGGAATTCTCCTTTGCCTTGAAAAAATAGTACTCCACAAGCTTCTTGAGAAGATTCCTGCATGGGTGCGCCGTGTGATCACATTCATTCTCGTTATGTTCGGATGGCTTCTCTTTGCATCCGATGGAATGGGATTCTTCTCTGTTTACTTCAGTTCAATGTTTACAGCACCTCTTATTTCTTCTACTGTTATTTACGATCTTGTGAGATCTCTCCTTCTTATAGCAATTCTCTTTGTGGCATCAACTCCCGTACCTATGAGACTTACAAGAAAGCTCTACGAAAAAAGTTGGGGACGCTGGACTATTGCTGTCGGAGCAGGAATATTACTGTTACTATCCGTTTCATACATGATCGCGTCATCCTATAATCCCTTCCTATATTTCAGATTCTGATACTCTGAAAGGAGATCGAAAATAAGTTATGGCAATTAAAGAAAACAATGCCGATATACTTCAGCGACAAAAGCTTGAAAGAGAGAAGGAACTCTCAAAGAAAAGCAAGTTCTGTGATGTTTTCATGACTGTACTTTTCTGTGTATTTATATTCGGATTTGCAGCACTTCATATTTTTACACCGGATAAAGAAAAATCCGAAAGTGAAAACAGAATTCTTGAAAAATTCCCCGAATTCTCCGCTGAATCTTTATTCTCGGGAGAATATACCGCAAATATGACAAGATATCTTTCAGATCAGTTTCCCTTCAGAGATTTCTTTATTACGGTAAAAGCATCTTCTGAAAATGCACTTCTACGTAAGGAAAACGGAGGCATCATTTTCGGTGACGATTCTCTTACCGCTCGTCTCGACGATCCCGATATGGATAATCTCAGTGTGAATCTTGATGCGGTAAAGGGATTCACCACAGCTCTTGAGAAGGCAGGTATACCTGCTGTATTTGCACCTGCAGGACGCAGAGTTGATGTATGTCTTAGTGATCTTCCGGATTCATTCGGTACAAAGAGCCAGGATACTCTCTGGTCAGAGATCGACCTCGTCGGAAAATCTCTCGACTGCACGTACGTAAATCTGAGAAATCCTCTTATGGATCTTAATTTAAAAGGAGAGGAAGTATACTTCCGTACAGATCATCACTGGAACACATATGGTGCTCATTCTGCATATAGTGAGATATGGAACATTCTTCCCGAAAATGTAACTGCCGGTATCACCTTCAGAAATGCCGATTCATTCACCAAAGAGATTGTTACAGAGAATTTTCTCGGTACCTCATTTTCCTCATCCGGTGCATCCTGGATAACACCCGATAAAATAGAGCTTTTCCGTTTTGATGGTGATGATACGATGCCTGTTACCGTGATGGATACAGGAGAAGTTCACGAAGGACTTTACTACCGTGAATACCTCAATACCCGTGACAAATATTCCGTATTCTTAGGAGAAAATCACGGCAGAGTCGACATCGGTAACTATAACAGAAAAACTATAGTTATTATCAAAGACAGTTTTGCTCAAAGTATTACTCCGTTTTTTGCAGCCGATTTCAACGTTATTCTTATTGATCCCAGATACACTACAGGATCTATCTTCAAAACTGTAACTGAAATATCTCCCGATGCGGTGATCATACTTATGAATGCAGATACTCTTACCTCCTCCACCGTACTCAGACCTCTGATGCGCGGTGTTAAATAATGTTTTTTCTTGAAAGAAAAAGAAGCAAAAGAACTTTATACTGTGCAGTCGTTCAGTATAAATATATTTACAAAACAGCAAGGCAACTTACGTTGCCTTGCTTATTTTTTAGGATAATATATATTTCAAAATATCTTTATACCTATAACTAAACCGTATCTATTCTCCATCACACATCTGTACTCCTAAATACTATTATCTCCCCTCATTTTACCCCATAAAATACTGTAATTTCTCTCCTCTTTTAGTCCTTCTCTCTTTACTTATTTTACTCATTCCCTTGATTTTTTTCCTACATTATGTTATAATATAATGAATATATTTAATTAAAAAAGGAGGTCAGAATTTCCTGTGAACGACAGTCAGAAAAACGATTTCAACACCATATGGAATCTTATTCATAACTCAATAAAAGAAAGCGGTGAGCTGTCAGACGAGGCTCTCGGCCTTTGGTTTTCAGATACAACTCTTTCAGAATTGACCTCCGAAAAGGCTGTATTTGCAGTAGCCACCGAATTCAGACATAAAACTATCGTAAACAGATATTTTGATACAGTCAGACGTCATCTTTATTCTGTCGTGGGATATGAACCCGAAGTAGAGATCATCTTTGATCCTACAGGATATGTTCCTCCCGTTCTTGAGGGTGAGGGTGTAATAATGTCACCTCTCGATCTCATTGATAAAAACCTTTCTCAGAGAAAAGATTCTGATGATGAAAATGAGGATGCCAAGCCTGAGGATAAGTCATATGAGGATGAGCAGCCTAAGTTCCAGACAACCACAGCATCCGGTAAGGAAAAGCTCACCTTCAACCCCGACTACACCTTTGATAACTTCGTTGTCGGCGGATCAAATAATTTTGCTCATGCTGCCGCAAAGAATGTCGCTGAGAATCCTGCTGAGGAATATAACCCCTTCTTCCTGTACGGACCCAGCGGAGTCGGTAAGACTCATCTGATGTACGCTATCACAAACAGAGCACTTGAGCTTTATCCTGATATGAAGATCACCTTTGTAAAGGGTGAGGAATTCGCAAATCAGCTTATTGAGAGCCTTTCACACAAATACGGCGGTAAGGCTTTCAGAGATAAATACAGAACTGTTGACATGCTTCTTATCGATGATGTTCATTTTATCGGCGGACGCGATTCAACACAGGAAGAATTCTTCCACACATTCAACGCACTATTTGAAGATCACAAACAGATCATCGTATCATCGGACAGACCTCCTCGTGAGATGCATACCCTTGAAACGAGACTGAGGACACGTTTTGAATCCGGTCTTCTTGCAGACATGCAGTCTCCGGACTACGATCTTAGACTTGCAATAATCAGACGTAAGGCTCTTAACACCGGAATAAGACTTACTCCCGAGGTTGAGATATTCCTTGCTGAAAGACTTAATTCAAACATAAGACAGATCGAAGGTGTTATTAAAAAGCTCTCCGCAAGATACTATCTTACCGGAGAAACACCTTCAATTGAGACTATAAAAGTTCTAGTACCCGAATTTCTTAAAGAGAAGGAATCGCCTAAAGTCGTTGCAGATAAAGTTATCTCCGTTGCGGCAGCACACTTTAATGTATCTGAGGAAGACGTTCTCGGACAGAAGCGTGATAAGAACATCCGTCTCGCAAGAAATGCAGCAATGCTCATTATAAGAAACTCTACAGAGCTCTCACTTTCCGAGATCGGACGGATATTTAACAGAAACCACTCCACCGTTTCAAACAACTGTACAGCAGCAGAGGCACTCATGGAAGCAGATCCTCATTTTGCTACAGAGATCCGTGAGATCGAAAAAGAAAGCAAATCATAACAGCTATCCGAAAGATATAAAACAAGTTTTGAACACTGTTCAAAACTATGTTCAAAACCGGTTTGATCCCGTTTGATTACCTTTTTATATCTCTCTGTGATTTCAATAAATAATGATATATGCCTTATCAAAACTTTTTCGACAGGTATTTACGACATATAACAAATCAGGTACATAAAAAAGTTATTCTCGAAGCTTTTCAACATCAAAAGTTTTGAACATATGCCTCTCTCTGATAACAAGCTGAAATAATAACTGCAAAAAATCCCGTAATTAGGATTTACAGTAAAAGTTTTGAACACACCAAAAGTATTGTCAAAAGGTATTTTTTGAATTCTTTTCCACGGAAAGTCTTTATATATAAGGCTCATACAGGTTTTGAACAGTTTGAACACCCCCAAGTCGGAGGCCAAGCGG
>JAZUBE010000092.1:0-5946 GCA_045638325.1 Eubacteriales bacterium | reverse complement strand
TATCCATAAGGTCGTATTTTCCGACGATGATACTGCCGGAGGAGGGTTTCTCCTCTCTCAGAAGGAGCTTCATCATCGTGGTCTTACCAGCACCGGAATGTCCGACGAGGAATACGAACTCTCCGTCGTCTATATGCATATCCACCCCATCAAGAGCAACAGTTCCGTTGGGATAGAATTTCTTTACGTTTTTAAGATCTATCATCAAATAATCTCCTTTTTCACTTCACGAAGATGGCATACCATGCATCTCAAAACACACAAACACACCGTCTTTGCCGCAGGAATTTTCGCAAAAAAACACCATTTCGGGGCAATATGACACAGTATGTCATCTCTCCATTTCAAGAAACGAGCGCCGGAAGGAAGTGTTCCCGGCGCAGATTTTATCAGAATTTGACAGGCTTTGCGGTAAGATAACGCTTGACCATCAGTGCCACCTTGAAGGTGATAGCATGGTCAAACTCTCTCAGGTCAAGGCCGGTGAGCTTACGTATCTTCTCAAGTCTGTATACAAGAGTATTTCGGTGAACGAAAAGCTTTCTGGACGTCTCGGAAACGTTCAGATTGTTCTCGAAGAAGCTCTGTATCGTCATAAGAGTCTCACGGTCAAGGCTCTCAAGTGATCCGTTCTTGAATACCTCATGGAGGAACATCTCACAAAGAGTTGTGGGAAGCTGGTAGATAAGTCTGCCGATTCCGAGGTTCTCATAGCTGATGACCACCTTCTCGGTATCGAATACCTTACCAACCTCAAGAGCGATCTGAGCCTCCTTGTAGGAACGTGCGAGATCCTTGATATTGCTTACAGCTGTACCCACACCGACGGATACCTTTGCGAAGAACTCCGTATTGAGAGTGTCAACAAGGCTGTCTGCGATCTTCTCGATCTCACGTACCTCCATACCGGGACGGATCTCCTTGATAAGAACGATATCCTGCTCGGATACGCTGATAACATAGTCCTTGTTCTTATCGGGGAACATATTCTGAACCATGTCGAAGGGGAGCATCTCTGTTCTTGTATTGAACTTGATAAGGAAGGCAACACGTGTCTCCTCAGTGTTGAAGCGAAGCTCCTTGCTCTTTATGTAGATATCACTTGAGAGGATATTGTCAAGAATTACATTCTTGATGAATGAGCTCTTGTCATACTTCTCATCGTACAGATTTTTAATATTGGAAAGAGAGATAGAGAGAAGAGTAGCGGTCTGCTCCGCAGTCTTATCCTCACCCTCAACAAACACGATATACTCCCACTTGGATCCAACGCCGATGGGACGGTAGGTGTATCCGCCGGAGGTAACAGTCTCGGATGTGTATGCAAGCTCCTCACGGACACCCTGCTTGGTCTCTCCGATCTTTACAAGCTCGCTGCACGCAATTATCACTCCATTGTCGTCTATCACACCGATAACACGGTTTACCGCATCCTTCATCTGGTGGATTATTCCCTGAAACAAACGATTTGACATACTGCGACGTCCTCCAAAAATTTATATATTGTTCTTTGGTTTGTGTATACTATACTATATTTTACACGATTTTTTGTGAAATTTCAATAGGTAAAAGCAGTTTTTTTAGAAAAACACCTGAAAATAAAATGTTTTTTTGTCAAAATAACCCGAAATCACCTTTATACGCATCAGATAAATCCGAGATATCTCATAAGAAACACCCAGAACGTGATCGTCACGGACGAAAGAAGTGTCGAAAGCATCACGATATTTGAGGAGAGAACATGGTCGTTCTTCATATTTTTCGACATTATGTAAGCCGCCACCGTAGTAGGCGCCCCCACCATGATAAACACGGATATGAGTGCACTGTCTCTGAATCCCAGTGCCACCGCCGCAGGTATCACCGCCGCAGGAAGAAGAATAAGCTTCACAAAGGATGCTATTGCCGCAGGCACGAGCTTTTCCCTCGCAGCTTTGAAATCGAAGGATGCACCGATAGCCATAAGCGCAAGAGGAGTTGCAGTAGAAGCAACACTTCCCACAGCACTCTGCGCGATATGGGGAAGAGACACATCAAAAAATGAGAACGGAAGCCCCAGAAGAACGCCCCATATTATGGGATTGGTCACGATATTTTTAAGAAGCTCGCCCACACCCGGTCTCTTTTTCTCACCCTCTGCGGAAAAGGCAAGGATGACAACGGAGAGAATATTGAATATGGGAACAGCAGCAAAGATCATAAGAGGAGCAAGTCCCGCCGAGCCGTAAATGTTCTCCGCAAGAGCAACGCCGAGCACCGCAGCACTTCCTCTTGCACATCCCTGGGAGAATGCGCCCACAGAACCTTTATTTTTCATGAGCAATGCGGCAAAGCCCCAGGGTACAAGGAACATAAGTGCCGATGCCACGGCACAGAAGATCACAAAGCCTCCGTCAAAATCCTCACGCAGGCTCATACCGGATATATCCTTGAAAAGGAGCACCGGCAAAGCTATTTTGAAAACGAATCTGTCAGTCAGCGATGCATATTCCTCGGTAAATATCCCGATCCGCCTGAGAAACATTCCCACAAGGATAAGGAGAAACACAGGAAGAGTAGCATTCAGACTGAACACAAAACTGTCAAACATAATTACCACCAGATATTACATTTCAAGAGCCATGGAAATACACGCAAGGGCAAAGGGAGCAGCCGACTCCGTACGGAGTATGCGGGGACCGAGGGTAACGGAATGAAAATTCTCCGACTCAGCCATCACCGCACGCACCAGCTCAGCCTCTCTGTCGGAAAATCCTCCCTCGGGACCGATAATCACGGCAATCTCAGGCGTATACTCATTGCAGTCAAAGTTCCTCGCAAACGCCTCAAGTCTCTCCTTCAGAGTAACTCCATCCTCATTCTCGTAGCAAAACAGTGCAAGATCGGCACCTTTTGCCGCTGCCACAGCCTCTGCAAATGACATAAGCGGCTTCATCACCGGGACAACGCCTCTGCCGCACTGCTCGGCAGCAGACTCTGCTATCCTCTGCCAACGGATATTCTTCTTTGCGCAGTCATCACGGCTCAGTTTCACCGTGGCCCTCTCCGTCTGTACGGGAACGATCGCCGCCGCACCGCATTCCACAGATTTCTGTACCACTGTATCAAAACGGTCGCCCTTTGAAAGTCCCTGATATATAACTGCCCTGTACGGAGGTTCACCCTCAGAGGGAAAAGTCTCCTCAACAGTAAGATACACTTCCCTTCCCACGGAATCTATTCTGCAGGAATAGTCGGTTCCCTCACCGTCACAAAGAGTAACACGCTCACCGGGCATCATCCGCAGGGATTTTGTTATGTGCCCCGCCGTCTCACCCGTGAGAATAGCTTTATCATCTGTAATGTCAGCAGTGCTGACGAAAAATTTTGACATAAAAACTCCCGGTTATTACATAATTAGTATCTGTCGCCTGCAATATATTATAATATATTTCGCTGTCATAATCAAGAGAAATCGACCTTGTTCTTCATAAAACAACGCCGCCATTCCCGTATTCACAATTATTTAACAAAGAAAATCGTCGTTACACTTGACATACAGAGGAAATAAAGGTAAACTAATGACAGATTTAGCACTCTTGCACTTTAAGTGCTAAAACATGCAAGACAGAAAGGCAGGCGAAGCGTAAATGTCCGGTTCATCCGAGCTTAGCGAGAGAAAGAAACTCATCCTTAAAGCTATAATTGATGCGCACATCAAGCTTGGCGAGCCTGTGGGAAGCAAGTATCTCACACAGAGTCAGCAGTTTTCGTGCTCGTCTGCTACAATCCGCAATGAAATGGCGGAGCTTGAGGGAATGGGGTACCTTGAACAGCCTCACACATCCGCAGGACGTGTTCCCTCAGTGGCAGGTTATCGCTTCTATGTGGATTCGCTAATTGACAGGTATCGTTTCAATGCCGGAGAAATCGAAAGGCTTCGTCAGGCGATACGTGCAAAGCAGGCGGAGATGAAGTCGATCCTTGAGGCAGGCGCAAAGCTGGCAAGCTCCATGACAAATTACACGGCTCTTGCCATTCAGAAAAAATCCGCCGGTGTCACAGCATCCCGTTTTGAGATAGTCAGACTTGATGCGCACAATCTGGTGCTGGTCATAATGACATCCGAGGGCTCTGTTAAAACACGCCACATCAAACTCGCATTTGAAGCATCTCCCGAAAGCGTTGCAGTGCTTTCGGAAATGATGAACAACAATATATCAGGACTCAGCGCCGAGGACATCTCCCTCCCCATTATGATGGAGATGGAGAGACGCATGGGACCTTACGATTATCTCGTAGCACCCGTAATAAAGGCGGTTTGCGAGGAACTTTCCTCCTTCGACGGAGGCGAGCTTTCCATCGAAGGTCTGAACAGACTTCTCGCCTACCCCGAATATTCCGATATGGGCAGATTCCGTGAGCTTCTTGCCATGCTTGAAGAAAAGGATGATGTAGTACGTCTGATCGACAATGCGGGAGCCGCTGACGGAGATCTCCACGTATATATCGGCTCAGAGAACACGGTAAAGATAATGGAGGGTTCAACACTTGTGCTGAAATCCCTGAAAAGCGCCGGCGGCACTATCGGTGCCATCGGCATCATCGGTCCCGTGAGAATGGACTATTCGAAAGTTATCTCAGTCCTTGAGGGACTTACCACCCAGATTGCAGATGTTATCGGCACGGAATCGCTTCTTCTCCCGGGAGACACCGATCCCGAAACCGACAAATAATTTATATGGAGCATGACATGAAAAACAAAGATAAATGCCAGAACAACACAGAGTCCACCGTCGAAGAGGAGACTGTGATCACTGAAGATGAGACCGCTGAGGCTCCCGCATGTGAGGACGTCACCGATTCTTGTGAGGACAAAAAGGAAGCAAAGAAGGACAAGAAAAAGTCCGACAAAAAGCTTAAGGCTGAAGTTGATGAGCTGAAGGCAGAGATTGAGAAGAAAGATGCAGCTCTCCGCGAGGCTGATGACAAATATCTCAGACTCATGGCTGAGTACGACAACTTCCGCAGAAGAAGCCGCGAGGAGAAGGATGCCACCTATTCAGCTGCTGTATCCGATGCCGTGTCCGAGCTTCTTCCCCTGTTTGACAATCTTGAGCTTGCATCAAAGTACACCGGCGACAACGCTACCGAGGCGGCAAAGGGAGTTGAGATGATCCTCTCCTCCGTTCCCGGTATCCTTGAGAAGCTGAATGTCACATCATTCGGCGAAGTGGGTGAGCAGTTCGATCCCAACATTCACAACGCTGTAATGCACGTTGACGATGAGAACTACGGTGAGAATGAGATCATCGACGTATTCCAGAAGGGATATAAGCACGGTGAGCGTGTGATCAGATTCGCAATGGTAAGAGTTGCAAACTGATATTATTTGCTTAAAATCCTTCGGCTTTTAAGCAAGCTGGCTTTGTCCGTTCGCACATCGCGCCAGTCCGCCTCGCTTCGCTTGGTTTCTGACGCGATCAAAGCCAAAAGGAGTATCCTCGGTCGTTTCCTGCCGGAAACTCCGCTTCGGATACGGATTTTATTATAAAAAGCCTAACCGCGGACAGTGTCCGTAAAATATAAACTTACAAATAAAACATGGAGGAATATATATCATGGGAAAAATTATTGGTATTGATCTTGGAACCACAAACTCTTGTGTGGCAGTATTTGAAGGCGGTGAGCCTTCCGTAATCACCAACAGCGAAGGTGCGAGAACCACCCCTTCCGTTGTTGCATTCTCCAAGACCGGCGAGAGAATGGTCGGTCAGGTAGCTAAGCGTCAGGGTATCACAAACCCCGACCGTACCATCATGTCCATCAAGCGTGAGATGGGTACAGGCTACAATGTAACTATTGATGACAAGAAGTACACTCCTCAGGAGATCTCCGCTATGATCCTTCAGAAGCTGAAGGCTGATGCAGAGGCATATATCGGTGCTCCCGTATCTCAGGCAGTTA
>JAZUBE010000091.1:0-15747 GCA_045638325.1 Eubacteriales bacterium | reverse complement strand
CCGCAGTCCAGAACCTCGGGCTCGCCAACAGCGGCAGTACCGCTTGCGATAAGCTTATCAGCAGCAGCCTTATCCTCTGCGCCTGTCATCTTGCCGTCATATGTGAACACACGAACGAAGGGCAGATTGTGTCTCTGACCTACCTCGTAGTCATTGGGGTCATGTGCGGGAGTGATCTTTACAACACCTGTACCCTTTGTCATATCTGCATGCTCGTCGCATACGATAGGAATCTCTTTATCTATAAGAGGAAGGATAACATGGCAACCATGGAGATGAGCATATCTGGGATCATCGGCATTTATTGCAACAGCGGTATCACCGAGCATAGTCTCGGGACGTGTAGTTGCAAGCTCAAGCATTTCACCTGTTTCCTTTACGGGATAAAGGAGGTGGTAGAAATTACCGGGATGATCCTCGTACTCAACCTCCGCATCGGAAATAGAGGTCATACAGGTAGGACACCAGTTTACCATTCTGTTACCACGGTAGATAAGTCCCTTTTCGTAAAGCTTCATGAATACGGTACGAACTGCCTCGGAGCACCCCTCATCAAGAGTAAATCTCTCACGTGACCAGTCGCAGGATGAGCCCAGCTTCTTCAGCTGCTCAACAATACGTCCGCCGTACTGTTCTTTCCATGCCCATGCTCTTTCAAGGAAGCCGTCACGGCCGAGGTCATCTTTGGTAACACCCTCTTTACGCATTGCCTCAACGATTTTCGCCTCGGTTGCGATGGATGCATGGTCTGTACCGGGAAGCCACAGTGTACAGAATCCATCCATTCTCTTGTAACGGATAAGGATATCCTGCAGAGTGTTGTCAAGAGCGTGTCCCATGTGAAGCTGTCCGGTGATATTCGGAGGGGGGATAACTATTGTGTAGTGGCCCTTCTTTGCATCCATGTCGGGAGCAAAGTAACCCTTCTCCTGCCAGTCATTGTATATCCTCTCCTCAAAATCGGAGGGATCATACGTCTTTGGAAGTTCTTTTTTCATAATCTATATCCTTTCGTGAATTTACTTTATTTTCTGCGAGAAACCTTTTTTCGAAAAAAGAGTTTCTCGCGCTCTTTCAAAAAAGCTTTCATACTATATATCAAAATATAGTTTTCCTGAATAATTCGGATATGGAGCCGTACGACATATCCTACAATAACATTTGGCGAAGCCAAATATTTCACCGACTGAAGGTCGATTTCACCCATGCAAATAATGGATTTCACTGTTTTTCTGAAAGAAAAACAAATGCCCCCGCGTTCGGTCAGGGTGCAAATGCGCACGGTACCACCTGACTTCACCACGGGGTGCAACTCATTATCCTTAACGCGGAATACGGCAAACTGAAAGGTTTGCAGCTCAGGGACAACACCACCCGACTCTTGACACAGCGCTCTCACCTACCGCCGCTCTCTTTAGACCGTCTGCCGGATTTACTTCCCGTCATAGCTTTTAATTTTTTATAACTTAAATTTACTTTTTCTCCGGTTCATGTCCGTAACCGTAAGAACCGTATTTGCCGTAATAAGATCTGTAATACTTCTGGTAATAATACTTTGAGTAATAACCACTACCCTTATCCTCAACATTGTTAAGAACAGCACCGAGGATACGGCATCCACTCTTTTCAAGCTGATTTTTTACATTCTTTGCAAACTTTGCACTGATGGAATTTGCAGAAATGACCATAATCGCACTGTCACATGAGCTGGCAATTACCGCCGCATCAATAACACTTCCGAGAGGAGGACAGTCGATTATGATATAATCAAAAGTGTTCTTTGCATTATCAACAAAATCCTTGAACTTCGTCTTACTGAGAAGCTCTACGGGATTGGGAGGGAATGCTCCGCTGAATATTACAAAGAAATTGGGGTACTGAGTTGAATACAGCACATCCTGAAGTGACGCCTGTCCGGAAAGGAACTGACTGAGTCCCTCAATACCTGTCTGATCAGCGTACTTACTTACAAGCACAGACTTACGCAGGTCAGCATCAATAAGGAGCACCTTTTTTCCAAGCTCTGCAAGGCTTTTTGACAATTCAAGAGAGATGGTACTCTTACCCTCATTGGGCAAACAGCTTGTCACCGCAATAACGTGTACATCATCACCGCAGAACTGAAGATTGGTTCTGAATGTCTTATAAGCCTCCTTCATGGTGTAATCATCCTGAACGTAGCTTTTAAGATTTACGTGCTTTGTTGAAACACGGTTATTGTTATAAAGATTATCCATACTACAGATCCTTTCCGATCATTCGATACATATCAAATTATGTAAACTCACACCGTTTATTTTCTGACTATATTGCCCGTAGGCATTCTGTTAACATCATTTACAACATGAGCGATATCATTCTTCGTTCTTGTGGGAATAACACCGAGAACAGAAAGTCCGATATTCTTTTCGATGTCCACGGGAGTCTTTATCTTATCGTCAATTATAAATATGAGAAAAAGTATTCCGCTTACAAGGAGTATGCCTGCCATTACGCCTATCGCAACATTTTTGGTCATACTCGGAGAGTAAGGACTCGCCGGCAGATGCGCCTTCTCGGATATATTCACCATATCAGCCTCAACCGTACTGTAAAGCACACTCTCGGCCTCGACACATATTGCATTTGCTATCTGCTGTGCCTTTATTGGATCCGAATGGGACACCGACACTGTTATTATTCTTGAATCATCAGATCCATAACTGGAAACTATGGATGAAAGTCCTTCATAGCTCATTTTAAGATCAAGCTCATTTATTACACCTTCAAGGACGGTACGTCCTGTAACGATCTCCTGGAAATCCTTTGTAAAGGTAAGAGCCATCTGCGCTTCGGGATTACTTATCTGCTCTCCGTCAGTAGTTGGCAAAACATACAGCTTCGCAGTAGATCTGTACATTGGTGTCACCATAAATTTCGTATATGCGAACATAAGGCTTCCACAAATTACGGCAGCCAAAAGGATGAGCCACCATCTTCTGAGGAGGATAAAAACGAATTCAAGTATATTTATTTCAGTCTCTTGCTGTTTTTCCATATCGTCTCTCCGTTCCTTTACATTATTTTTGCCACTTACCATCTTTGAGTATCCTTACGGGATTGTTATAAAAAAGTTTTGATGCTATCTCAACGCCAAACTTTCTGCATACTATATCATGTGCTTCCCTGAGGCAAGGAGCCTTACCCGAAAGATTATGACAATCATCCGCAACCACATCAACAAGTCCTTCTTTCATAAGGGAGAGAACAAAACGCTTTGTCATAAAGCCGTATTTTCCAATTATCGATGCTGCATTCACCTGAATACGGGCACCGAGATTTCTCAGCTCTCTTATCTCTTTTTTGCCTTTCCGCAGCGAAGAATATCTTTCTGCGTGTGCAATAAGAGGTATAAAACCACTTGTAAGGAACTGTGTTGCTCTTGAAAATATCAGTTTTTTATCATCATAAGGACCGAATTCAATAAGAACATTCTTTGATTTCCCGAGAGTAAGGCATTTCCCGTCAAGAAGCTCCTCAAGGGAATCATGATGGGAATATATCTCCTGTCCGAGACAAAGAATGAGATCGGGATATTTCTTTGAAACATAATTTACCGCTTCGCTGTAGCGTTTTATTATCGACTCAAGTGAAACACGGAAATATTCGGGATTATAGTGAGGAGTAAAACAAATCAAGCGAACTCCGTCGGCATATGATGAATCGATCATCTGTCGCATGATTTTTTCATCTTTTGCCCCATCGTCCACTCCATAAAGCATATGGCAGTGAATATTGGCGAGTTTCATTGCTGAGTACTCCTTAATTCAAGATAATCATGTCCTTATACATAGATTCATTATATTGTATCACATATTGAAGGTCAAGTCAAGTTCAATTACCCTTCATAACACAATTTTATTACAAATAATATATACAATTATGGGAAATTCAGTTATTCACTTCAGGCACGGATGTGGCACAGATAGACATAAAAGCTTTATCTGCGCTCCAATAGAAATTTTCTTCTCCGACACTTGACACAACTCCGGCACGGTCAAGGTACTGCTTCACATTATCCTGGACACCGCAGAATGATACACCGATACCTGATTTTGCAAGATCCTCGCAAAGCTCTGCCATTGCTTTGGCACCGGACACATCCACACCTGACACTCCGCGCATGGAGATTATAACACGGTCACATTCGGGAAGCTCTTCAAATTTTCTGCAGAAGCTGTCGGTTGCGCCAAAGAACAGCGAACCTGTAACATATGCAACCTGCACTTTTCCACTGTTTTCGACATTTTTAACCCCTGCTCTTGCGGAATCAAATTCAGAAAAGCTGACGTTTATCTTACTTGATGATACCATGAAAAGAATAGCGGAATAAATAACTCCGATAACGATAGCCACCATGAGGTCGAACACCACAGTTGCCACCATTGTGATAAGAAACTGACTTATAGCACCTTTGAAACGGTTACGGAAGATGTATTTTATCTCGTTCCACTCATTCATACGCCATGCAGTCATCATAAGAATACCTGCAAGTGCAGACATAGGAAGCATTGCCATTACTCCGCCAAGAAGGAACATGGATGCAAGAAGGAACAGTGAATGGAAGATACCGCAAAGTCTGGTCTGCTCACCGGATTTGATAGCAACACTTGTACGCGCAATTGCAGCTGTAGCGGGAACTCCTCCGAGAATGGGAATAACAATATTACCGATTCCCTGAGCTACAAGCTCACGGTTTGCATCAAAGGGTTCATTTTTCATTCTTGATGCAGATGCACCACACATAAGGCTCTCGATCATAGCCAGGGCTGTAATGGTGATAATAGGAGATGCAAGGCCTGTAAGCATATCCACAGATAAACTGCCGAAGCTAAGTCTGTCGTCAAGGAGAAGAGTTTTTGGAATATCGCCGACTACCGCAAGGTCATCCATGCCGCAAACCACGGACACTACTGTTGCCACGATAAGTCCCACAAGTGATGAAGGAACACGGGCATTCCACTTCTTAGGCCATACGATCATAACGGCAATAACGATCGCTCCTATAATAACAGCATTAAGGCTCGGCTTGAAACCGAGTTTACCATAGGATGCGATCTTCTCAATAATTGAAAGGCCCTCACTGTGTGTACCAAAGAAATTATCTATCTGACCTGCGGCAATCACCACTGCAATACCGGAAGTGAATCCCATTACCACAGGCGACGGTATGAAACTGATAAGCCTTCCGAGTTTCAGTACACCTGACAGAAGGAGCAGTACACCTGCAGCGAAGCAGGCAACGAGCATTCCCTGTATTCCCTCTTTTGCTACGATAGAAATAAGCACTGCAGACATTGCGCCTGTAGGTCCGGATATCTGGAAAGATGCGCCGGAGAAAAATCCTATAACGATACCTGCAATTATTGCAGTTACAATACCTGCGGCAGCAGTAGCACCGCTACTGACACCGAATGCAAGAGCAAGCGGAAGCGCAACCGCACAAACGGTAAGTCCCGCCATAAGATCCCCGGTGAACTTTGAGACATTGTAGCCCTTGAACTCACGTCTGAGATCGGAGATAAAATTCTTTATCATAGTTTATATACCCCCTGAAATTCAATTACCAAAGGGATATTATAAACCCACGTGAATACCATGTCAAGGGATTTCCGTGGGGTTAAATAATTTCGTTATTTGGTGATATATAAAGGTGATTTATAGGATAGTGTTTGTGGAATTTTATGATAATAAGCAAAGCTTCGCAAATCTGCTCTGCTTCAGTTGTTATATAGATTTAAAACAGAACAGCACCTGAATGACACCGGACTTTGAACCGTGGTTGGCGGTATTGCCGGTGCAAAGATTTAGTACGTACCATTCGCCAACCTTTGCATATTTGCTTCGCAAATCTGCTCCGCTTCAGTCGTTATATAGCTTTAAAACAGAACAGCACCCGAATGGGTGCTGTTCTGTTTTGGAGCTGGTAGCCGGACTTGAACCGGCGGCCTGCTGTTTACCAATCAGCTGCTCTACGGACTGAGACATAGCAGCTTGCACGCTATATTATACATCAGCCAAGTCGGTTTGTCAATATTAAAGTTTATGCAATACGCGTTATTTACGTGCACCGGAATCTGCTTTTTGGAGCCTGTATTTTTTGACTATAAGTATACCTATAACACCCGATAATACTGCGGCAATAAGCACTGTTGAAGTTTCATATACCATGGTGTATATCTCATCCGTATACGGGAGAAATTCCATTTCAATAAGGCTCTCAAGACAGTTCCACAGCACATACACAAGATCGATGACAGGTACAAGTGCCACAGCAAAGACTGCCGCAAGGGATACGGATTTCTTATGCTTGAGAATCAGGCTTGCGATATAAAGTCCTGCGATAAGCATGATAAACTCATATGTGAACAGAGTAAAACGGTAACCGATTGCAAGAACTACTCTTCCTCTGAGCACATTTCTGAGAAGGTCGTACATAATAGCGGCGATGCTGTCAAAAAGAATGATTACGGATGTTATAGCAACGGGTAACGTAGCTTTTCTCTTATTCATTATGTTAAATAGTGCAGCACTTGCACCGAATGCCACTGATACAGAATGCAATATCTGTCTCAGAGACTGAAGTATATAAGAGAGCTGAGATGATGAATAAAGCACATCGGTAGCAAAAAACGAATACAATATTCCCGAAACTCTCGAAAGAAGCATACACACTGCACACAGTACGAGAGGCAGTACACTTTGATGAAATTTCCTTGTTTCCATATATATCTCCAATTATGCATGAGTTTACTTATCTTCACTTAATTGTACCATACATGAAACTATATTCATATACATATTTGTAAATTTTACACCGCAAGCATATTTTTTTTGATTTATCATATAATCTCATATAATTATGCGAAAGGCAGGAACCACAGTGAATACCATAAGCGATGCGTCAAAGGAAAGAACGATCCTCGATTATACCAGACCTCTTACTTACTCATTAATGATGGAATACATAGACCTGTTTTCGGAAAGATACAAGGAAATGTCAGTGTCATTTATAGGTGACAGCATTCTGGGGCGTTCTATCCCCATTATAACCCTCGGAAACTCCGAGGCAGAAAACGGGGTCCTGTATGTAGGAGCTCATCACGGAATGGAATGGATAACCTCTGTAGTACTGCTTCGTTTTGTAAATGAACATCTCGAATATCTGAAGGCGGGAAGACATATGTACGGGCTGAACCTCGGATATCTTTCAAGAACCAGGTTTATTTCTGTAATACCGATGCTGAATCCCGATGGAGTCGATCTGCAGATCGACGGACTCCCGAAGGATTGTCCGATTGGTGAGAGACTTATCAAAATGAACGGCAGCAGTGATTTCTCACGGTGGCAGGCAAACATCAGAGGAGTTGATCTGAATCACAATTACGCCGCCGGTTTTGAGGAATACAAGCCACTGGAAAAAGAACTTGGAATAATAGGCGGTGCCCCCGGCAGGTATAGCGGTGAATACCCGGAATCCGAACCCGAAACAGGGGCTCTTTGTAATTATCTGAGATTCAATGACAGAATAAAGATGGTACTCACCTTACATACACAGGGAGAGGAGATATTCTGTGGTGACGGCTCTGCACCCGGATGCACAAAGATCGGCCGTATGATAGAAAGAATGACCGGATACAGGATGTCATCACCCGAAGGAACAGCACTTTACGGCGGACTTACGGATTGGTATGTACGGGATATAGGAAAACCTGCATTTACCCTTGAATGCGGGAAAGGAGAGAATCCGCTTCCGCTGGAGGATTATTTTAAAATATATGCGGGACTACGTGAGCTTTTATTCAGCGCACCTGCGATGATATAAGAAAAATAAAATAATATCTGAAAATTTAGGTCTTCGGTATTGACAATACCGATAACATTGTGGTATAATATTTGATGTTCGGGAGATATCCCGATAATCAAATATGCGGATATGGCGGAATTGGCAGACGCGCTAGATTCAGGTTCTAGTCGGGGCAACTCGGTGAAGGTTCAAGTCCTTTTATCCGCACCAAAACAAAGAGGGAGTCAAAGACTCCCTCTTTGTTTTGATATGAAAACGTATCGACTGAGCCTTTGCAGATTTGCGAAGCAAATATGCATGGGTTGGCGAATGCGGATCACGAAATCTTTGCTCAGGCTCTAACGCCAACCACGGTTCAAAGTCCTTTTTGCGGAGTCAAAGACTCCCTCTTTGTTTTGATATGAAAACGTATCGACTGAGCCTTTGCAGATTTGCGTAAAATATTGAAAAGCCAAATAAAATGCGGTATAATAAATAATAAATTCATTGAAGGGAGGAAGTGCTGTGAAAAAGAAAATCACGATAGGTATTCTTGCTCACGTTGATGCAGGCAAAACCACTCTCAGCGAGGCACTGTTATATACATCGGGAAGAATCCGCACATTAGGACGAGTGGATCATAGAAACACCTATCTTGACACAAATACCATTGAGCGTGAGCGCGGAATCACAATTTTCTCAAAGCAAGCTCGTTTTTCAAGTGAAAATTGCGATTTCATCCTCCTTGACACTCCCGGACATGTTGATTTTTCTGCTGAGACCGAGCGTACTCTTTCTCTTCTTGATTATGCAGTACTCGTTATCAGTGCCACAGATGGTGTGCAGAATCACACCCGCACTCTTTGCCAACTGCTTGAGTATTACGGTGTACCTACATTTATTTTCGTTAACAAATGCGATATCTCAATAAAGCTGAAGGAAGATATCGAAAAGGAACTTTGTGGCATTCTGTCTCCTTTGTGTATTGGATTTTTGGAGGCAGAGAAGCGAGATGAGCTTGAAGAAAAACTGGCTTTCGTTCACGAAGATTTTATGGAAAGTTATCTTAACGGGGAAGGTATTGATGACGAAGATATAGCATATCTTATCAGCCGCCGAGGTCTTTTCCCTTGCCTGTTCGGTTCCGCTTTGCGAATGCAGGGTATTGATTTTTTGCTTGATACTTTGGACAGATACACGATGTCGCCCATATATGACAATGATGTTTTCGGTGCAAAGGTTTACAAAATTTCACATATCGGACAGACCAGGCTGACTTATATAAAGGTAACAAGCGGTACACTTTCCGCTCGAGATGAAATATGTTATCTTTCAAAAGATGGCGTTCGTATCACTGAAAAAGTAAGCCAGATAAGACTTTACTCCGGAGATAAGTTTGAACAAACCGATACTGTTTCAGCCGGTGAGATCTGCGCCATCATAGGACTTTCAGCTTCCTATATAGGACAGGGCCTGGGACTTGAACAGGATACCGCAAAACCACTGCTTGAACCCGTATTGTCTTATGCTGTTCACCTTCCGTCAGAATGCGATGCTCGGTTGTTTTTTCCGAAACTTAAAGAACTTGAGGAAGAAGAACCATCGTTACACCTTATGTGGAACGATGAGCTTTCGCAGATAGAAGTACGTCTAATGGGTGAGGTGCAGACCGAGCTTATAAAAAGACTCATCTATGATCGTTTCGGGATCGATTGTATACTTGGTGCAGGAAGGATATTATATAAGGAAAAATCTGCAGGAAAAGCTATCGGTGTCGGTCACTTTGAACCGCTGCGCCACTATGCGGAGGTTCAGCTTCTGATCGAACCTCAGCCTAAGGACACCGGACTCATATTCGATACAAATCTGCCCGATAACATGCTTGACATCAACTGGCAAAGACTTATACTGACACATCTTTACGAAAAAGATCACCGTGGTACTCTTACGGGTGCTATGCTGACTGATACAAAGATAACTCTTGTAGCGGGTAAGGCACATCTCAAGCACACCGAGGGCGGTGATTTTCGTGAAGCTACGTACAGAGCGGTGAGACACGGACTTATGAAGTCCGGATGCACTCTTCTTGAGCCATATTACAAGTTCAGACTTGAGGTACCAACCGCCCTTGTGGGTAAAGCTATGTCCGATCTGCAAGCACGCTTTGCAAATTTTGAACTTGAATCCTCGGACACGGAATATACCGTAATATGCGGCACGGCACCTGCTCGGACTATTCACGATTATCCACGAGAAGTAATTTCATACACTCATGGTAAAGGCAGACTCTTCTGTACATCAGCCGGATATGAGCCATGCCATAATGAAGAAGACATCGTAGCCGGTATAGGTTACGACCCTGAGAGTGACATCGACAATCCTCCACATTCTGTATTTTGTTCACATGGTGCAGGATTTACTGTGCATTGGAGTGAAGTTGACAGCTACAAGCATCTCGAAGTCGACATGAAAGACTCTCACGAAGGTGTGGCAATAATACCTGAAGTCTCCGCTCTGGCTCGCAAATACAGCATAAGCGATGATGAGATCGAAGCAATAATGCTCCGCACGTACGGCCCCGTCAGACGCAAAAGGTACAGTGAGCCAAAAAGGATATCCTCAGATAAGAATGATAAACCAAAAAGATCAAAAAAAATATGTTCAGAAAGAAATATGGTGATAATCGACGGGTACAATCTTATCTACTCCGACGATAATCTTAAAAACACCGCTGAGTATAGTCTCGAAAAAGCTCGTGAGGATCTTATGAACTTACTCAGCAACTATGTTTCTTATACAAAAACTGAACTGATACTTGTATTTGATGCTTATCTCGTTGAGGATGGTAAAGGTACTGAATTTATGCACGATGGATACAAGGTGGTATTTACCAAAGCTGATCAGACCGCCGATACGTACATCGAAAAGATAATGCACGAGCTGGGTCCGGATTACAGTATACGAATGGTAACGGGTGACAGGCTTTTGCAGCTCTCCGCAGTACATTCGGGTATCTCACGTATGACTGCAGGAGAATTTTTAGAAGAACTGACTCGTATCGGCAACGAAATAACTGAATTTGTACGAAAACTTTCAGAATGCAAAAAATGATCCGAACATATCGTTCATTCATCAATCACGCATCGCAGCCGTGAATTTGAACTTTTTCGCAACATTTCTTCATTCCCCTTGACAAGTTCAATAAAATAAGATAAAATATTACAAAAGTTCAATTTACAGGAGTAGCACATGAGCAACACCGTATTTGCAGAAAGATTCAGTTCAATTTTGAACGAAAAGAACATTAAACAAGTTGATCTCATACGTATGGCTGAAGAACGTGGGATCAAACTCGGCAAGAGCCAGATCTCTCAGTACGTATCGGGCAAAACCTTGCCGAGACGTGATACGCTTGCATTTCTTGCCGATGCTCTCGGTGTTGATAGTGCATGGCTCATGGGTGAGGATAATGCTGACACAACCGTATCCGAGCCTGTTATCCGTACATTTGACAAATCAAACAAACTCGCAAATGTGCTTTACGATGTAAGAGGTCCCGTGGTAGATGAAGCCGCAAGGATGGAGGCTGACGGTACTCAGGTACTGAAGCTAAACATCGGAAACCCTGCTCCTTTTGGGTTCCGCACACCCGATGAAGTAATATACGATATGCGCCGTCAGCTCACTGAGTGCGAGGGATATTCCGATTCGAAGGGACTTTTCGTTGCAAGAAAAGCCATAATGCAGTATGCACAGCTCAAAAACATCCCAGGCGTCACCATTGACGATGTGTACACCGGTAACGGTGTTTCCGAGCTTATCAATCTTTGTATGTCGGCTCTTCTTAACCCCGGTGATGAAGTACTTATTCCCTCCCCCGACTATCCTCTCTGGACTGCCTGTGTAACTCTTGCAGGCGGTACTGCAGTTCACTATGTTTGTGATGAACAGTCCGAATGGTATCCTGATATGGCAGATATCAGACGCAAGGTCAACTCCAGAACAAAAGCTATCGTAATAATCAATCCCAATAACCCCACAGGTGCTCTTTATCCGCGTGAGGTACTTGAACAAATCGTTCAGATCGCACGTGAGAATCAGCTTATGATCTTCTCGGATGAGATATACGACAGGCTTGTCATGGATGATGAGGAGCACGTTTCCATCGCATCTCTTGCACCCGATCTTTTCTGTGTAACGTATAGCGGACTCTCAAAGTCTCACATGATCGCAGGTTTCCGCATCGGCTGGATGATTCTCAGCGGTAACAAGCGCATTGCCAAGGACTACATTCAGGGACTCAATATGCTGACCAATATGCGTCTTTGCTCGAATGTTCCTGCACAGTCCATCGTTCAGACTGCACTCGGCGGATACCAGAGTGTCAAGAACTACATCGTCCCCGGTGGCCGTATTTATGAGCAGAGAGATTTCATCTATAAAGCACTGAACGACATTCCCGGTATTACTGCGGTAAAGCCGAAGGCGGCATTCTACATCTTCCCCAAGATCGATACCAAGAAATTCGGTATTCTGGATGACGAGCGATTCGCACTTGATCTTCTCCGTGAGAAGAAGATACTTCTCATCAACGGACGTGGCTTCAACTGGGGTGCACCCGACCACTTCCGTGTGGTATATCTCCCTCGAATTGAGATACTTGAAGATGCTATGGATAAGCTGAGAGATTTCCTCACTTACTATCATCAGAGATAATTATATAAAACGCCTGACAGATCAAAAATCTGTCAGGCGTTTTTATTTAGCCATTCCCTATCGGTAAGATCACAAGCATTCCCAATGATTCCAAAATCTCAAGAACATCCTTTATATTCCCGTGATAGTATTCAAATCTTTTACGACTGAGCCAAGGAAAACAGAACACATCTCTTCCGTTTGCATAACCTATGGCGGCTGTAGCTCTGAATATTTCATTTCCTACCCCGGTAAGAGGTCTGTCATAGAGGGATGGGGTTATTCTGAAAATCTCCATTATTTCATCAGCAGAAAGGTTTTTACCGCTTGTTTCAAGACCTTTAATTACAAGATCTTTTACCGGCTCCGATACAGGAAACAGCGGATGAATATTCTTTTCAAGATAACAAGCTCTGTCATTCAGTTCTTGTATTGTAATCTCGCTGCCATTCAGAACTATAGTAGGAGAATCAATAGTAAAATCGTCAAGCTTGTGGGAGTACATAGATGCAAAATAACTTACAGCCCAGACAAAGGAGTCTATTTCTCCTTCAAGGAGGTTTACTCCCGAATGAAAAGTATATTCTGCTTCACCTGCATCAAAGCAGGAATAAAACCCGGACTTGCAATAAGCATGTCCCGAAATTTTTATATGTAGATTTTCAACATTCACTATGATCTCCTTAGTAATAGAATTCAGCTATAGTATCACATCTCAAAATAATTGCTTCCTTCCTGCAGTCCGTCAAAATCGTGCTGACGGAGCACCTCGTACACCGCTATTGCGGCGGAATTCGAGAGATTCAGGCTGCGGAGCCCGTCACGCATGGGGATGCGGACACATCTTTCATAATTCCGAAGGAGAAAATCCTCGGGGAGTCCTTTTGTCTCCTTACCGAAAAACAGGTAGCAATCATCGGGATATGCCACCTCTGAATATGCTCTCGGAGCCTTGGTGGAGAAGCAGTAGAACTCTGCATCGGGATGCTTTCCGAAAAAGTCATCAAGTCCGTCGTAATAGAAGATGTCAAGGCTGTGCCAATAGTCGAGCCCTGCCCTTTTCAGCTTTGCGTTATCGATCTCAAAGCCGAGAGGCTTTATAAGGTGAAGGGATGCTCCTGTTGCGGCACAGGTACGGGCGATATTACCGGTATTCTGCGGTATCTCCGGCTCGTGCAGTACGATGTTTATTTTCATGGGTTATATTTAGGTGTTGCCGGGGAAGCACCTTTTTGAATAAAGGTACTCCCCCGCCCCCCCTCTCCAAAAACTTTCAATAACAGGTTATGTCTTAATTTGTTTGTGACACACTTTGCAAAGCAAAGCTTCATTTTCGTGTCTCAAAGAGGCACACTTCATTTTACAATAACAGGTGCATCTGCAGGCAGTGGCTGTCCCGTTATAACCTCATACCACTCTACCCAGTCCTTCCATGCGGCTTCCTCAATAGTGGGGCTATAGTGTACGGTAGCTCCGCTTCCTGAGCCGATTGTGGGAAGATTTGCGGGATCATAGCCGAGCTCGCGTACCATATCCATACAGCGGGTGTATCTCTCGGAGAGTATCGCCATACGCTCGGTGTCACCCTCAAGCCATGCAGGGTAATAGGACGAATAGCATCCCATGTAGAGAACGGTGGCATAGAGACGCTTAACAGCCTTCTCCTGAGCCATACTCTCGGTCATGGAGAGAGCAGATTCCATCAAAGTGCAAAATTCGTCAAAATTCTCTCTGTAATATACGGTAGAGTATCTCTTGTCCCACGGGCCGATCTGATTCCATCCCCAGCCGTGCCAGCAGTCCATAACGTCCTGGGAGAACTCCCATTTCTCCACGTAATCGTATACGAGAGACCAGCCGGGACCATACTCCTTCTCCAGAAGCTTGCAGTAAAGATCGTGGAACTCGTCACGGGTCATGTCACCATCCCAGACCATTGCACATTCAAGCTGATTCTCGATACGCTTGATTCCAAACTCACCACAGTTCTCGGTCTCAAGGAACACACCCTTCACGTCATGCTCTGCGAAATATTTGTAATCGTCGTAGATGTTATCAATAACGGTATAAGCGTGAAGAGCTGTTCCAAGGGTGTAGTACCATACATAGATGTTATCCGTAAGAGCGCACCAACCCTCAAACCACTCGGCATACTCTGTTGCACGTCTGTCCATTGACAGCTTCTTGTTGGAGCAATTCTTGCCGTCGATAGTGTGGTTGGAACAGTTCAGATCAAAACAGTACGTAACGTATACCATATCGTTCGGCACAGCCTTTTTGGGAGGCACGTTCGTACCCTGATAAGCGAAAATCAGATAAACAAGTCCCGGGTACTTCTCATTCATCTCCTCAGAGAGCTTGTTTGCAAATCGGACAACTGCGCCTGCATTGCCACCTTCTTCAAGGAACACCTCAAAGCAGGTATCGCAGAAGCAGTAAGAGTCTGTATCATAAACGGCGATATCCACAGCCTTGAAGTCAGGTTTGCCGTACCGTTCAGCGATGAACTTTTCCACGTTCGTGTAACAGGTCTCGTATGCATCCTCGTCGGTGAAACAGGGCTGTGAGTCGAGGAAATTCTCCGACTCAAAGAAATTGTAGGTCTGCAGTCCGTGACACGCCTTGGGAATCGAACCGTAGCTGACTTGTGAAATTGAAGGAACTTCTCTGTCGTGTTTATAAGTGTTATACGGATTATAACAGTGATAGAAATCAAATATGGGGGTTTCCGTACGCTCTGTGCCCACAGGAATATCAACGTGATCAGATTCGTTCAGGAAAGAATCTCCGTCAACAAATACAGCACCGCTGGATCCGGTATGATACTGGGAACCTAAATTGATAAGACCGTCCCACCCCATCTCCCACTGGAGGAAGAAGAGCGCACCGTTCAGGCATCCTCGCTTGACAGCACCTTCGATTACAACACCGTCCTCGGTGACATCATAGCGATACCCCTCATCCCGAAGTGCGGGATCATCGGTCACGGTGAATGAGATATATGGGGCTACAGGCTCACCCTCGATTGAAGTAAGCTCTGCACCGCAAGCCTGCTTTACAAGGCGCACAAGCTCAGAGACTGCAAACTTCACGTTCTCGTTTGATCCTTCGGGATAGTAAACGGTATATTCGGAAATGTCACGTCCCGCAATAGTGAGACGCTCGACACGGTATCCCTCGTGATATACTGCATCTGCAGATACACCGTTCTTTGTGGCATTTGCGTA